>DATEIG010000067.1:0-2307 GCA_035279185.1 Mycobacterium sp. | reverse complement strand
GGTTGGCCTGCGCGAAGCCGGGCGCCAGCCCGCTGGTGGGACCAGTGTGTTCGCCTGAGCGAATGCGTGCGCGGGCGTCCTCGAGTTGTGACGCGGATGCGTCCTCCGTCGCCGGCGTGTGCACGCCCATTTCGCGGGGGTTCCCGTTTGCGGGGTCTACCTAACGCGCACGTCGAGGTGGATCGTCCGCGGCCCGCGGACGCCGGTTCAGTGTCGAAGCCGCTCCGCCGGCGACATCAGTCACTCGCCGGAAGCGGCTTGGCTTCCTTGATGGTCAAGGGTGTCGACCCGACCGACAGCGTGCCCTTGCCCGCCTTGGTGACGAGCACCTCGGCTCCGCTGTCGTCGACATAGCGCTTACCCATGAGGTTCCCGTCCGACAACGCCTCGTCCAGCGTGAGGTCGGAGGCGACGTCCTCCCCGATCGGCACCATCGGGGCGCCGCCCGCGCGCAGGTCGTCGAGGCTGTCGGTGGACCGGACGACGATCACCTGCGTGTCGCACACCTGGCTCTGCAGACGCGTACCGTTCTTGATCATGCTGGCTCCTTACTGGCGTTCAGCTCGCTGACGAGTTCGCGGCGCAGCACCTTGCCGGTCGCGTTGGTGGGCAGTTCATCTCGGAACACCACTTTGTCCGGGGTGCGCGAGCCGCGCAGCTGGCCGCGCACGAATCCACGCAGATCCTCTTCGTCGGGCGATTCACCCGGGGCCGGCACGACGACGGCCACGATGATCTGGCCCCACTGGGCGTCCTCGGCCCCCACAACTGCGCAGTCGTGCACGTGCGGGTGCTCGACGAGGACGTCTTCGATCTCCGCGGGGGCGATGTTCTCGCCGCCCCGGATGATGGTGTCGTCGGAGCGGCCGCCGATGAACAGGTAGCCGTCCTCGTCGAGGTATGCGACGTCCTTGGTGGGAAACCAGCCCTCGTCGTCGAGCACGGATCCGATGCCGGTGTATTTGCCCGACACCTGTTCGCCGCGGACGAACAGCTCGCCGGGTTCGCCTGGGCCGAGGACGGTTCCGTCGTCGGCGCGGATCTGCACCTCGACGGTGGGCACCGGTTGGCCGACCGACCCGAGCCGTCGCGCGACCGTCTCGTCGTCGGACCCCAAGGCGCTGCGGTGGTCGTCGGGGGTGAGCACCGCGATGGTCGAGCTGGTCTCGGTCAATCCGTAGGCGTTGACGAAGCCGACGTCGGGCAGCAGTGACAAAGCCTTGCGCACCAACGGAAGCGCGACCTTGGAGCCGCCGTAGGCCAGTGAGCGCAGCGTCGGCAGGGAGGTCGGCTCCGCTTCCAGCACTGCGACGATGCGGTCGAGCATGGTCGGCACCACCGTGGCCGACGTGACACCTTCGTTGCTGACGAGCCGAACCCACTCGCGGGCGTCGAAATTGGTCAGATACACCATCTTTCGGCCCGCGTACAGATTCGACAGCGCCGCGCTCACTCCTGCGATGTGATACGGCGGCACGCAGATCAGGGCCGCGTCCTCGGACGCCGCGGATCCGAAATCGACCGTTCCGGTGATGTAGCTGGTGAGGTTGTTGTGCGTGAGCTCGACGGCCTTGGGGCGCGAGGTGGTGCCCGAGGTGAAGAGCACGACCGCGACGCTGTCGGGGTCGGCGAACTCAGCGGCCGGCTCGGCGGTGCGCGCCGACGCGGTGAACTTCTCGGAGGAGATGACGTGCCTGCCTGCGCCTGCCACGATGTCGACGTACTCGGCATCGGCGATCACCAGCGGTGTGGGCAGCCGGTCGATGAGCTCGCGCAGGCCGTCGGCGCTGAGCCGGTAATTGAGCGGTGTCACCGGAACGGCTGCGCGCGCGGCGGAGAACAGCAGCAGCGGCAGCATCGCGCCGCCGGCGCCGACGTAGGCAACGTGCTGGGCGCCGGAAGCCGCGATGACGCCCGCCCCGCCGTCGGCAAGCGCGCTGAGTTCGTCGGTGGTCAACCGCGTGTCGCCGGAGACCAGCGCCGTCCGGTCCGGATCGCTCGAGGAGGCCATCTCGAGCAGCAAAGAGATGCTCATGATTTGTCGACGAAGATATCAAGGATGGGGTCGTCACTGCCCCCATAGTGGGACAGGTCGGTCTGACCGGCCTCGGTCAGCACCTGCGAGTCGATGTAGCACCGGCCGTTCACCTCAGCGGGCGGCCTGGAGAAGATCTCGACCGCCGCATCACCCATGATCTGCGGATCACGCGAGCGGGCGGCCAGCGTGTCGCCCTCGGCGAGGTTCGCCACTGCCGAGGTCGCGATGTAGGTCTCCGGCCACAGGCAGGAGAAGCCGATGCCGGCGTC
>DATEIG010000066.1:0-4019 GCA_035279185.1 Mycobacterium sp. | reverse complement strand
AAACTGAGGGCAATCATCTACACCACCCGTGAACTGGCTTAGAAGTGCCCTCGTTCATTCGTTCATAAACACCGTTTGACCCTATTTCCAGGCGAAAACGGGCTGCTCCAACTGATCGACGGGGTCATTCCGCCCCTCCAGTCCCAGCCAGCGCAACTGCAACAGCACGGCACCCGTCGGGGCGTGGATCAGATCGTTGCCGAGAGGGATCTGAACGACGGGCCGCGGGCTTTCCGGGATGGAGATGAACCGGGGCGAGTCCTCGCGTTGCAGCTGATGCAGGCCGACCCGGTAGACCGCGACCACCTCGTCGGGTGAGGGCCTCGGGTCGAGCCGCCCACCGCCCCAGAGGACCACCGGCGTGATGACGTAACCCGACCGGGTCGGGTAGTCGTCCAGCAGACCGATGACGTCGGAGTCGGTCAGCCGGACACCCACTTCCTCGTCGAGCTCCCGCAGCGCGGCGTCGACGACCGTCTCACCCGGATCGAGCCTGCCGCCGGGAAGCGCCCACTGCGCAGCGTGCGACGACAGCCGAGTCGCCCTGCGGCACAGAAAGAATGCCGCACCCCCTGCGACGTTCACCATGCGGCCGTCGAGTCCCGCCAGCGCCACCTCACGGCCGTCGTTCCACTCGTCGACATCCACCGGATCGACCCGGTCGTCCCCGATTTCGGAGTCGACGAGCACCACCGCGACCGCCGCGTGCCGCTTCGCCGGATCCGTCACGACCCGGCGGTCGTGGCGCACGATGTTCGTCCGGATCCGCTCGCACAGCGCATCGTCGTAGTCGATGGTCACCGCTCGACCATAGGGGCAGGGCCTCGCCGACCCGTCAGCGCCAGTCGCGGAGCGCGTCGAGCAACCGGTCACGGAACGAGGGATCCAGCGCGTCGTCCCCGATCTTGCCCACGGTGTCTATCGTCGAGCGGAACTGCTGCAGATAGTTCGCACAGCCGTCGCATTCGAGCAGGTGCACGTCGAAACGCGCCCTGGTGTCGTCGTCGAGCGACCCGTCCAGATACGAGGTGACGAGCTCGACGAGTTCATTGCAGTCCATGTCACCGGTCACTTCGCCGCCTCCAGATAGTCCTCGAGCACCTGCCGTACCGCTGCCCGGCCACGGTGGAGAAGCACCCGCTGGTTGGCCACGCTGATGTCGAGCAGTTCACGCACTTCGGCCGAGTCGAATCCCAACATGTCGCGCATCGTCACCACCACCCGTTGCCGTTCCGGCAGTTTCTCGAGTCCGCTTCTGGCCACGGCGATCAGTTCGTCGCCGAGCACAGCTCCCTCCGGCGTTTGCGGAAACGCCACGGGCGCGGCGTTTTCACGCCAGTGCCCGGGCCATTCGTCATCGGCTGACCGGAAGCGCCCCGGATCCACCGTGCCGCCGGTGAACGCCATCACCTCTACCTCCGTGTCGCGCCGCTCCCGCAGGGCACGCGTCTTCGCGATGTTGATGAGGATGCTGAAAAGCCATGTGCGCAGCGATGATCGGCCCTCGAAGCCGGCGACCCCCTTGAGTACCGCGATCCACGCCTCCTGCACGACCTCCTCGGCACTGGCGTGGGTGCGCACGTACCCGCGTGCGACGCGCAGCATCGACGGTGAGTGACGGTCGACCAATTCGGCGAAGACCGCCTCATCGCGATCCCGCAGACCCGCGATGAGAGCGGTCTCGTCGCTTGCAGCCCTTGTCATCTCGTCGACAGCGTAACCAGGTCAGGCGCGCGCACGGGCCGATCGAAGGGCGTCGGCAAGGGTCCACACCGACGCGCCGAGCAGCGCCACGTCCTTGATCAGGAACTGGCCGGACGTGGACAACATGGGGAACCCGCCCTGCGACGCTTCGAACACCCCGGGGGTGGTGAACAGGAAGGTGATCGTCGCGACGAACAGTCCGACGGCGATGGCGCTGCCCACGGCCGACAGTCGCGGCGCCCACGGCTTGATCGCCAGCAGCACGGCCGCCGCCACTTCCACCACACCGAGCAGCGCCGAGAACGTGGTGACGGAGAAGACGTCGTACATCCAGCTCATCAGCGGGCTGTTGGCCACCAGCGGTTCGATGCCATACGCCTCGAACGAGGTGAACTTCATCAGTCCGATCCAGCCGATCACCACCACCAGGCCGTAACGGGCGAGGTGTGGGGCGAGGCGGTCGAGCGTCGCCACGGGCGAGGCCACAGCGGTGCGTGCAGAGGTGTCGGTCATCGGGTCGCTCCTTCTCGTGTGAGCTCTTTCGTCTCTGCAGTGCCGAGAATGGACCCAACCGTTACACGCGCATGCCACCGATGCCGGAGAGGACGATGGAGGCGTGCCCGAGGGTGACACCGTGTACGCGCTGGCGCGCCGCCTCGACGGCGCACTGCGCGATCGCGTGCTGACTCACGGGGACCTTCGGGTTCCCGCGCACGCGACGGACGATCTTGCGGGCCACACCGTTCTGGCGCATGTCACGCACGGCAAGCATCTGCTCACCCGACTCTCCGGCGACGTCACCGTGCACACCCACCTGAGGATGTCGGGGTCGTGGACGATCTCGGCTCAGGGTCGCTGGTTGCCGCGGGCGGTCATGCCCGACGTCCGTGTCGTGCTTCGCACCGACGGGCCGGCGGCGTACGGCGTGCGACTGCCGGTGGTCGACCTGGTCAGGACCCGCGATGAGAGCAGCGTCATCGGGCATCTCGGGCCTGACCCGCTGCGCGACGACTGGGATGTCGAGGAGGCCGCGCGGCGCCTGGAAGCGGATCCCGGTCGTCCGCTGGTCGCGACGCTGCTGGATCAGCGGTGCGTCGCGGGCTTCGGCAACCTGTGGGCCAATGAACTGTGCTTTCTGCGCGGACACAATCCGTGGACGCCGGTCGGCGACGTCGACGTGCGCGCCGTGCTCGAACTCGGGGCGCGTGCGTTGCGCCATTCGGCGACGGTGCCCGGCGCGATGCAGGTGACGACCGGCAACCGCCGCAAGGGCGAGCAGCACTGGGTGGCCGGTCGTGCGGGCCGGCCGTGTCTGCGGTGCGGCACGCGGGTCCGTGTGGTCGCCGAGGTCGCGAACGACCCTGAGCGCAGACGCACGTGGTGGTGTCCCACCTGCCAGCCGGCGATCAGCGGTTAGGCCGGCGACCTCGTGCCCGCTTCGACGCGGCACTTCTCGGCGGTGCCCTTCGACGGGCTCTCCCGACACACCTGGCCGTTCTTACAGGTGATCAGGGTGCCGATGGACGTGCTGTAGCTCTGGCCGTCGGTGAGCACCGTGCCGTTGTACATCACGCAACCCTTACCTGGCCCGCCACCCGGGTTGCCCTGCACGATGTCGGCGTGCGCTGTTCCCAGACCCAGTGCGAGGGCGGCGCCCGCTCCGGCGATGGTGGCCGCGACGCGACCGAAGAGCTTCGTCATTGTGCTGTCCGTTCCTCGAATGGCCGGGCTTTCCGGCCGTTGAGGAAAGTGTCGTCATCGGCGCGCGCGTCCGTAATCGCTTGCCGGCTAGGCCTTCCGGTCGGGAGGGGAGGATTCCCTATCCGCCGGGTAAGGAGCGTTCCTGTCCGAGCGGTCAGCGCGCCACGGTCATGACCCTGCTGATCTGCAGTGTGCCGGTGTCCAGGAGCAGCGTGGTCTCGCCGGTCATGGACCCCACGTCCGAGCACGACGCGGGCCCGAAGAACAAGACGACGTTGTTGCCCGGTCCCTGGGTGCTGGGGAACATCAATCCGTCGACAGCCGAAGGGAAAGCGTGCCTGAAGTATTCGGTGAAGACCTGGGTCGGCACGTAGTCGATGTGCTCCTGGCCGTCGAGTTCGACCGGCAGCGTGATGTCGTCGACGAACTTCTGAAGGAAACGCAGAACGAAGTACCGCTTTCGCGCCGCGCCGTCGAAGATGCTCGGTAGGTCGGGCAAATTCGTCAGGTCGATCAGTCGCAACTCGCGCGTGGGGCTGAACTCTCCGGTCACCACATACCTGAACGCGGTGTGGGAGCCGGCTTCCGCGATCGCGGTGGTCCGATCGGTGGCG
>DATEIG010000065.1:0-4246 GCA_035279185.1 Mycobacterium sp. | reverse complement strand
TTCCGTGTGCGCGCTCTGCCTGCCCGCCTTCGCGGTCGGCGGCGATTTCTACGACCACTACACTTCGCGGCGCGGGGTGATCTTCACCGTCGCCGACGTGATGGGCAAGGGCCTCGGCGCCGCGATCCTGACCGCGAGCGTGCGCTCGGCGCTTCGAGCGGCGTCACACGCGGTGGACATGATCCCCGCAGGCACGGATCTCGCGGACGCCGTGAACTCGGTCGCGGACCAGCTGTCAGACGACCTGTCGAGCACCGACACCTTCGTCACCCTGTTCCACGCCCGTCTCGAGACGGCCAGCGGCAAGGTGAGCTACGTGGACGCAGGCCACGGTTTCGCGGTCGTCGTCCGCAGAGGCGGTGTGGTGGAACCACTGTCGAGCGAAGGGCTCCCGCTCGGAGTGCTCCCCGATGACAGGTGGGTGGCCAAGGACGTCGTTTTGGAGACGGGCGAGACGTTGGTGATCGCCTCCGACGGAGTGCTCGACCTGATTGGCGACGGCATCGACGTCCGTCCGGCGCTGGAGTTCGTCGCCGAGCACAGCGAGCCCGCCGAACTGTGCGCGCAGGCGCGGGCGATGGTCGCCGCGAACACCCCCTTCGACGATGTCACGCTGGTCGCCATCCGCAGAGAGTCCACCGGATGAGGCACCGCCTTCCGGACGAGCCGATGGGCACCTACCCGTCACCGTGGCTGCGGCTCCTGATCCTGACCACCGCGATTCTCGGCATCAACTACATCACGTGGCGCTGGCTCGCGTCGGTGAACTGGTCGGCGTGGTGGATCGCGGTTCCGCTGGTGATCGCCGAGACGTACAGCGTGATCGACTCGCTGCTGTTCGGTCTGACGATGTGGAAACTGCTGCGGCGAAACGCGCCGCTGCCGCCGCCGGACGGCGCCACCGTCGACGTCTTCATCACGACGTACAACGAGCCCAACGAGATGGTCCTGGCCACGGCGGAGGCCGCCAAGGCCATCCACTATCCGCACACGACGTGGATCCTCGACGACGGGAACCGCTCGGATCTGGCCGAGGCGGCTGCCCAGCGCGGCATCGGCTACCTCACCCGGTCTGCGAGCTGGTCGGACAAGCCGCGTCACGCCAAGGCGGGCAACCTCAACAACGCGCTCATGGAGACCGACGGCGAGTTCATCCTGATACTCGACGCCGACCAGGTGCCCGAGCCCGAGATCCTCGATCGCACGCTGGGGTATTTCCGCGACCCGTACATGGCCCTGGTGCAGACGCCGCAGTACTTCCACAACGTTCCGTTCAGCGACCCGCTGGGGAGCCAGGCGCCGCTGTTCTACGGCCCCATCCAGCAGGGCAAGGACGGCTGGAACGCCGCATACTTCTGCGGATCCAACGCCGTGTTGCGGCGCGACCCGCTCATGCGGATGGGGATCAACGGCTACGTCCGGGCCATCGAGGACGGCATCAAGCGGACCCTCTACGCCGCGGACAAGATCATCAAACAGGCCAGGGCGCACGTCGATAAGGATCAACCCGAGGCGCTCGAGGCGCTGAACGCCGTGCGTAAGGCGGTTCGTGAGGCACGCTCGGAGTTGCGGCAGAAGCGCCACCTCGGCGACATCACCTACGACTTCCAGAAGAAGATCGACGAGGCCGCCAGGATGGTCGTCGACACCCATGTCACCACGATGCGCGCAGACCTCGAAGCGATCGCGGCCCTCAGCGAGGATCCCGAGGCCACCGCCACCGCGGTGATTTTCGACGACGAGGCGCTGGAAAGCCTCGCCAGCCGCGAATGGTCACCGTTGGGCGCGCTCGAGTCCATCCGGGCGATGATCCGCGCCGTCGACGTCGGCCGCGACGATGAGGCACAGCCCCTTCTGCCGATGGCGACGATCTCGGTCACCGAGGACATGGCGACCTGCATGCGGATGCACTCGATGGGATGGCATTCGGCCTATCACCACGAGATCCTCGCCAAGGGGCTCGCGCCGGACGACGTCAGAACCATGCTGACCCAGCGGTTGCGGTGGGCGCAGGGCACCATCCAGGTGATGCTCCGCGAAAACCCGCTGCTGCAAAAGGGTTTGAGCATCGGGCAGCGGCTCATGTACTGGGCGACGATGTGGAGCTACCTCGCCGGATTCGCCGCGATCGCCTACATCACCGCACCCGCGATCTATCTGATTTCCGGGATCATGCCGGTCACGGCCTATAGCTGGGACTTCTTCGGGCGTTTGATCCCGTTCCTGGTGCTCAACCAGCTGATGTTCATCATCATCAGTCGCGGCACCCCGACATGGCGCGGACAGCAGTACAGCCTCGCCTTGTTCCCGGTATGGATCAGGGCCTGTGTCACCGCTTTTCGCAATGTCTATTTCGACCGGCCACTCGGCTTCGCCGTGACGCCGAAGACCAAACAGGAGCAGGGCGCCATCCCGTGGCACCTCGTCCGGTGGCAACTCGCGGCGATGGGCCTGTTGCTCGTGGCGTCTGCGATCGGGATCGTGCAGCTCTACTTCGGCGCCATCTCCGTGCTGGGTGTCGGAGTCAACCTGTTCTGGGTGCTGTTCGACATCGTCATCCTCAGTGTCGTATTCCAGGCGATCCGCTATCGCGGACACGAAGAAGAGGAGAGTTGATGAGTCAATTCGCAACTCGCACAACGCCATCCGGTGCACTGGTGGTGCGCCCGGAGGGCCGGCTGAACATGGTCGCTGCCCCCGGTCTCCGCAAGGAGTTGCACGCGCTGGTCGAGCAGGGAAACAACCGGATCGTCGTCGATCTCAGCGGCACCGACTTCATCGACTCGTCGGGGCTGGGTGCGCTGATCTCGGGGTTGAAAGCCGCGCGTCAGGCCGGCGGCGATCTCCGGATCGCGGCGCCGACACGGCAGGTGATGACCGTGATGGAGCTGACGAACCTCAACCGGGTGCTGCGCAGCCACGAGACGGCAGACGGTGCGTTCGATGACTCGTGACGGACGACATGTCCTGGAGACCACCACGGGTCCGGAGACCCTCGACGACATCCAGCGCCTCCTCGACGAGGTGTGGGGCGAGGCCGAGGTGCCCGAGATCGTGCGCATCCACATGGACCTCGCCGCCAGTGAGATCGGCGCCAACATCATCGAACACTCGGGCGGCGGCCAACCCGTCCGGCTGAGGATGGAGGTCTCGATGTCACCCGACTCGGTGCGCGCGACCTTCACCGACGACGGCAGACCCGCCCGCATCGACCTGGCCGGCGCCGGTCTGCCCGGCGATTTCGCCGAGCGCGGCCGTGGCCTGGCGATGGCCCACCGCGTCCTCGACGAACTGTCCTACCGTCGCGATGACCAGGGAAATCATTGGACCCTTGTGCGGAAGCGCACAATGGACGAATGAGTAGCAATGGGCCGTTCGGATTCGACCCGGACGACTTCGATCGAGTGATCCGTGAGGCCGGCGAGGGACTGCGCGACGCGATCGGCAAGGTCTTCGACATGACCGGCGAGCGAGCGGGGTGGAGCGTCCTTTTCGACGAGTTCTCCCGCAGGCAGCGCCATGAGCCCGAGACGACCGGCGAGACCGGCGACGGGGTGTGGTCGATCTACACCGTCGACGACGACGGCAAGGCGCACGTCGAGGAGGTCTATGCGACCGAACTCGATGCGCTGCGCGCCAACAAGAACAACACCGACCCGACACGGAAGGTGCGCTTCCTCCCGTACGGCATCGCGGTGAGCGTCCTCGATTCGTCGCCGGACATCGGCCAGACGCCGACGCCGGACGACACCGCGGAATAAGCCCCTAGACGTTCTGCGGATGGTGGCACGCCGCCGCGTGATCGGGCCGGTGCTCGATCAGCGCAGGCTCCTCCGACGTACACACATCCGTGGACCACGGGCAGCGGGTGTGGAAGCGGCAACCCGACGGCGGGTCGATGGGGCTCGGCACGTCGCCCTCGAGCACCAGTCGCTCCCGCGCGGAGTTCCGCTTCGGGTCGGGGATCGGCACCGCTGACAACAGCGCGTTGCTGTAGGGATGGACCGGCTTGTCGTAGAGCTCGTCCGCATCGGAGTTCTCGACGATCTTGCCCAGATACATGACCGCGATCCGATCCGAGACGTGGCGCACGACGCCGAGATCGTGGGCGACGAACAGGTACGACAAACCGAACTCGTCCTGCACGTCCTCCAGCAGGTTGATGATCTGCGCCTGCACCGAGACGTCGAGTGCGGACACCGGTTCGTCGGCGACGATCAGCTTGGGCCGCAACGCAAGTGCGCGT
>DATEIG010000064.1:0-2740 GCA_035279185.1 Mycobacterium sp. | reverse complement strand
GCCGCCGAACTCTTCAACGGCATCCCCGGTATCGGCGGCCTCGTGAAGGACGCCAGCAATTACAACAACACCCCCGTCGTTCTGGTCGGCATCTTCGCCATCGGAATCTCCGGCCTGATCATCGACGGTCTGCTTCGCGCCATCGAACGGCGCGCTGTCCCCTGGAGAGGAAAAATCTAGATGAAGTTCTTCGGAGCCGCACCGGCGGCGACATTCAGGCAAGTTCTTGTCGCCGCCTTGGCCGCGTCCGCGCTGGCACTGGCGGGCTGCTCGGTCGACCAGCCGGGTCAGCAGGCCGACAAGCCGACGATCCGCGTCGGCTATCAGACCTTCCCCAGCGGCGACCTCATCGTCAAGAACAACAAGTGGCTGGAAGAAGCGCTGCCGGACTACAACATCAAGTGGATCAAGTTCGACTCCGGCGCCGACGTCAACACCGCGTTCATCGCCAAGGAACTCGACTTCGGCGCACTGGGCTCCAGCCCCGTCGCCCGTGGCTTGTCGGCGCCCCTGGACATCCCCTACAAGGTGGCGTTCGTGCTCGACGTCGCGGGTGACAATGAGGCGCTCGTGGCCCGCAACGGCACCAACGTCAACTCGATCCCCGAGTTGAAGGGTAAGCGGATCGCGACCCCGTTCGCGTCGACGGCGCACTACAGCCTGCTGGCCGCACTGGCGCAGAACAACCTGAAGCCCAGTGACGTTCAGCTCGTCGACCTGCAGCCACAGGCCATCCTCGCGGCGTGGGAGCGCGGCGACATCGATGCCGCCTACACCTGGTTGCCCACCCTGGACGACCTTCGCAAGAGTGGCAAGGATCTGATCACCAGCCGCCAGCTGGCCAAGGACGGTAAGCCGACGCTCGACCTGGCCGCCGTGTCAAACGATTTCGCCGGTCAGCATCCCGAGGTCGTCGACATCTGGCGCCAGCAGGAGGCACGCGCGCTGAAGACCATCAAGGACGAGCCCGATGCGGCAGCCAAGGCGATCGCGGCCGAGATCGGGCTGTCGCCGGAAGAGACCGCAGGACAGCTCAAGCAGGGCGTCTACCTCACCCCCGAAGAGGTCGCGTCGCCGGAATGGCTTGGCTCCGAGGGCAAGCCGGGGAACATCGCGGTCAACCTGCAGAGCGCGTCGCAGTTCCTCGCCGACCAGAAGCAGATCCCGACTGCGGCGCCGCTGAAGACGTTCCAGGACGCGATCTACACCAAGGGGCTACCGGGTGTCCTCAGTCAGTGATCTCGCCGCGGACGCGAGGAGCGAAAAAGGCAGAGAGGCTGCGGCTCAGCGCAATGCGGGCGCAATCCGCATCAGCGATGTGTCGCACCGGTACGGGCGCGGGCGCGACGAGGTCACCGCGCTCGGCCCGGTCGACCTGACCGTCGAGCCGGGGTCCTTCCTCGTGCTCGTCGGCGCGTCCGGATGCGGGAAGAGCACACTGCTTCGGCTGCTGGCCGGCTTCGAGGCGCCGAGCGAGGGTTCGGTGCAGGTGTCGGGCAGCACCCCGACACCCGGGGTGACCGCCGGTGTGGTGTTTCAACAGCCGCGGCTCTTCCCTTGGCGAACCGTCGGCGGAAACGTCGACCTGGCACTGAAATACGCGAAGGTGCCGCGCGAACGCCGCGCCGAACGCCGCGCGCAACTGCTCGAGCGGGTCGGCCTGGAGGGCACTGCGGACCGCAAGATCTGGGAGATCAGCGGCGGTCAGCAGCAGCGAGTGGCGATCGCGCGGGCGCTGGCCGCCGAGACTCCGCTGTTCCTGCTCGACGAACCGTTCGCCGCCCTGGACGCCCTGACGCGCGAACGGCTGCAGGAGGACGTCCGCCAGGTCAGCGCTGAATCCGGCCGGACCACAGTGTTTGTCACGCACAGCGCCGACGAGGCAGCCTTCCTCGGGTCGCGGATCGTCGTGCTGACCCGGCGACCGGGTCAGGTCGCACTCGATCTTCCGGTCGACCTGCCGCGCGGCAAGGTCGACGCCGACGAGCTTCGCCGGTCCCCCGAGTACGCCGAGCTGCGCACCGAGGTCGGCCGCGCAGTCAAAGCCGCAGCCGCCTAGCAGGACTCACGAGAGGATGTCCCATGTCCGAAATCACCGCAGCGCCTGACAGTCTCGGCGAACAGCCGCCGGGGCCCACCCGCAGACTCCGCGGCAACCTCGGGGTCGCCTCGATCGTCTTCATGGTCGTGGCCGCCGCCGCACCACTCGGCGTCATCGGCGGCGTGGTGCCGCTGGGGCTCGCCGCGGGCAACGGCGCGGGCTTCCCTGCGACGTTCATCGTCTCGACGATCGTCCTGCTGTTCTTTGCCGTCGGGTTCACCGCGCTGACACCCTACGTCGAGGACGCGGGCGCATTCTTCTCGTATGTCCGCACCTCGCTTGGCTTTCCGGTGGGAATCGGTATCGCGTTCGTCGCTCTGGTCAGCTATGTGGCGATCGAGGCGGGCGTCTACGGCCTGCTCGGCCCTGCCGGCGGTGCGATCGTCGAAACGTTCGGCGGCCCCGCCATACCGTGGTGGGTCTATGCGGCGGTCGCCTTCGTCGTCACGACGTACGTCGGGTACCGCAACATCGAGCTGTCGAGCAAGGTGTTGGCAGTCCTGCTGACGGCAGAGATCGCGATCGTCGTGGTGCTCGACGCCGTCATCGTCTTCCAGGGCGGCGACCACGGCCTGTCGAACGGCATCGTCAACCCGAGCGCCATCTTCTCGGGCTCGGTCGGAATCGGGCTGTTGTTCG
>DATEIG010000063.1:0-6457 GCA_035279185.1 Mycobacterium sp. | reverse complement strand
TGTGGAAGCTGCCCGCCGGTGGCGGCGAGGCAGTCCGTGTCCTGGCACTGCCCGGCGGCGTCGAAACCGTCAAGACTGCGCGCGGCGCTGAGCGGGTCGTGGTGCGCGCGCCGCTGTTGCCGTCAGCCGAGACGGTCGACGACGACCGCCGGCTGCGTGATCTCCGCAAGGACAACGAGGTCACCGCGATACTGCACAGCGGCTATCCCATCAGGCACTGGGATTCCGACCTCGGCCCCGCCGCTCCGCACCTGCTCGCGCTCGAATCCGACGGCGACGGCGCGCCGACCGATCTGACGGCGCGGCCGGGCGCTGCACTGCGTGACGCCGACTTCGATGTCAGCGCCGACGGCAGCTTCGTGGTGACCTCGTGGCAGCGGCCCGCGCCCGGCGCGTCCCAGCGGTCCGTCCTCGTGCGCATCGACGTCGATTCCGGAGAGCACACCGTCATCGCCGACGAACCCGGTGCCGATCTGTTCAGCCCCGCGATCGCGCCCGACGGATCGGCCGTGGCCTTCCTTCGCGAGTCGTACTCCACGCCGGATCGTGCGCCGCGAATCACCCTGAGCTGCCTGGGATTTGGCGATGACGTGACCGATCTCGCAGTGGACTGGGACCGCTGGCCCGCTTCGGTCACGTGGTCGCACGGCGGCGATGAGCTGCTCCTCACCGCAGACGACGGCGGTCGCCGTCCGGTGTTCCGGATCCGCCTGGCCGACGGGGTCGTGGAACGCCTGACGGTTGACGACTTCGCCTACACCGACGTGACCGCCGCTCCCGGTGGTGTCGTCTACGCGCTGCGCAGTTCCTACGCGTCGCCGCCACACCCGGTGCGCATCGACCCCGACGGAACCGTCACGGTGCTGCCGTGCGTCGAACCGCCCGCGCTGCCCGGGTCGCTGACGGAAGTGACGACGACGACGGCCGACGGCAGCACGGTGCGGTCCTGGCTGGTCTTGCCGAAAGACGAAGCGCCCGCACCGCTTCTGCTCTGGGTTCACGGCGGACCGCTGGCCAGTTGGAATTCGTGGCACTGGCGGTGGAACCCGTGGCTGATGGCCGCGCGCGGGTGGGCCGTGCTGCTCCCGGACCCGGCGCTGTCGACCGGCTACGGGCAGCGCTTCATTCAGCGCGGCTGGGGCAACTGGGGAGGCGCTCCCTACGACGACCTGATGGCCGCCACCGACGCGGCGTGTGGGCATCCCCGCATCGACGCCTCACGTACCGCCGTGATGGGCGGTTCGTTCGGCGGATACATGGCGAACTGGATTGCGGGCCATACGGATCGCTTCAAGGCAATCGTCACCCATGCGAGCCTGTGGGCTCTCGACCAGTTCAACGCGACGACCGACGCCGCCTACTACTGGGTGCGCGAGATGACACGAGACATGGCCACGGCCAACTCGCCGCACAACTTCGTCTCGGCGATCGGGACCCCGATGCTGGTCATCCACGGCGACAAGGACTACCGCGTGCCGATCGGAGAGGCGCTTCGGCTGTGGTACGAGCTTCTCACCGAGTCGCGGCTGCCCGCGGCCGACGACGGCACCAGCCCGCACCGATTCCTCTATTTCCCGTCCGAGAACCACTGGGTGCTCTCCCCGCAGAATGCCAAAGTCTGGTACGAGGTGGTCGACGCGTTCCTGTCGGAGCACGTGCTCGGTGAGGGCCGCGGGCTGCCCGAGACGCTGGGGTAGCGTCGGCAACCATGGCGTCTTCCCGTGAGTTCGACATCGTCCTGTACGGCGCGACCGGGTTCGCCGGGAAACTGACCGCCGAATACCTCGCCAAGGCGGGCGGCGAAGCGCGCATCGCGCTCGCGGGCCGATCGCCCGACAAGCTCCTGGCCGTCCGCGAGACCCTGGGGGAGACCGCACAGTCTTGGCCGTTGATCACCGCGGACGCCTCGCAGCCATCGACGCTGAACGCGATGGCCGCCCGAACCCAGGTCGTCGTGACGACCGTCGGCCCGTATGCCAAGTACGGGCTTCCGCTCGTCGCGGCCTGCGCCGCCGCGGGAACCGACTACGCCGATCTCACCGGTGAGACCAACTTCATCCGCGAGAGCATCGACCTGTACCACAAACAGGCGATCGACACCGGCGCGCGGATCGTGCACTCGTGTGGATTCGATTCCATCCCTTCGGATCTCACCGTTTTTGCGCTCCACAGACGCGCCGAGCAGGATCAGGCCGGCCAGCTCGGCGACACCAACCTCGTCGTGCGGTCGTTCAAAGGCGGGGTCTCGGGCGGCACAGCCGCGTCGATGATGGAGGTGATGCGCGCCTCCTCCGGCGACGCCGAACTCCGCCGCGTCATGAACGACCCCTACACGCTGACGCCCGACCGCACGGCCGAACCCGAGCTCGGCGGTCAGGCCGACGCGCGCTGGCGTCGCGGCGGCGACATCGCACCCGAACTCGACGGGTACTGGGTCGCGCCGTTCGTGATGGCCGTCGTGAACACCCGAATCGTCAGGCGCAGCAACGCATTACTCGATTACGCGTACGGCAGGCGGCTGGAGTACGGCGAGCAGATGACAGTCGGCAAGTCATTGCTGGCACCCGTCACGGCCGCGCTCGCCGCGGGCGGTAACGCGGCGACGATCGCGCTCGGCACCCGCTTCCTCGACAAGGTGCCCGAGAAGCTCATCGAACGGGTCCTGCCCAAACCCGGCACCGGCCCGAGCGAGCGCACCCGCGAGAGCGGCCACTACACCGTCGAGACGTACACCACGACCACCAAAGGGGCCCGGTACCGGACCACGATGTCGCAGAAGGGCGATCCCGGTTACAAGGCGACGTCGGTGCTGTTGGGCGAGAGTGGTCTGGCGCTGGCGTTCGACCGCGACCGACTGACGGATCTGCGCGGGGTGTTGACGCCCGCGGCGGCCATGGGTGATGCGCTGCTCGCCCGATTTCCCGCTGCCGGTGTGTCATTGGAGACCTCGCGGCTGAATTGATCGGCCCGCACAGAACCCCTGTGAGCCAAGATCAATTGCATTAGTGTCGTGCTCGATATGCGGTAACCAGCAATGAAGGTGGGACACGACATGGCAGGCCTCGACGAGCTTTTCGCGCAGATCCCCGTACAGGACATCGCCAGCAAAATCGGCGCGGACGAGGGTGAGGTGAACAACGCGATCAGGACGTTGGTTCCGGCGCTCGTCGGCGGGCTGGCGCAGAACGTGCAGTCCAACGACATCGACTCGTCCACGCTCGAATCGGCCGTGGAAAAGCAGGGTGCAAGCGGCCTGCTGGACGGCGGTGTCAACGTCGAGCAGGTGGACGAGCAGCAGGGTGACAACCTGGTCGCGCATCTCTTCGGCGGCAACGACAGCAACGCCGTCGCCTCGGCGCTCGCCGGCCAGGGTGCGGGCAGCGGCGACCTGATCAAGAAACTCCTGCCCATCCTCGCGCCGATCGTGCTCGCCTACATCGGCAAGCAGCTCACCAAGGGTGGTGGCGGGGCGGCCCCGGCGCAGCAGCCGCAGGCCCAGTCGGGCGGTGGCGGCGGACTCGGCGACATCCTCGGCAGCATCCTCGCGGGCGCCGGCGGTGGCGGCGGGAACAACAACAACCCGCTCGGCAGCATCCTCGGCAGCGTGATCGGCGGCCAGCAGGGTGGCGCGATCGGCGACATCCTCGGCGGCCTGCTCGGCGGCAAGAAGTAGGCCGCCGCCAAACCCTGAGGTCGGGGCCGGCGCTCCGCAGTCCATAGAATGGCGCGGTGACTGCGGACGCGAGGAGCGAAAACAGCCGGGCGGACGCGAGGAGCGAAGACAGCCGGGCGAGCCCCCAACCATCCCTTGACGCCCTCCCCAAGTCGTGGGATCCGGGCGAGGTGGAGAGTGAGCTCTACCAGGGCTGGGTCGAGGCCGGCTACTTCACCGCGGACCCGGAAAGCGACAAGCCGCCGTACTCGATCGTGCTGCCGCCTCCGAACGTCACCGGCAGCCTGCACATGGGCCACGCCCTCGACCACACGCTGATGGATGCGCTCACCCGGCGCAGGCGGATGCAGGGCTACGAGGTGCTCTGGTTGCCCGGCATGGACCACGCGGGCATCGCCACCCAGTCGGTCGTGGAGAAGCAGTTGGCCGTCGACGGCAAGACGAAAGAGGACTTCGGCCGCGAGCTCTTCGTCGACAAGGTCTGGGACTGGAAGCGGGAATCGGGCGGCACGATCGGCGGCCAGATGCGGCGCCTCGGCGACGGTGTCGACTGGAGCCGGGACCGCTTCACGATGGACGACGGACTGTCGCGCGCGGTGCGCACCATCTTCAAGCGTTTGTTCGACGCCGGGCTGATCTATCAGGCAGAACGGCTGGTGAATTGGTCGCCGGTGTTGGAGACGGCGATCTCCGACCTCGAGGTCTCCTACTCCGACGTCGAGGGCGAACTCGTGTCGTTCCGGTACGGATCGCTCGACGACGCCGAGCCGCACATCGTGGTGGCGACCACGCGGGTCGAGACGATGCTCGGCGACACCGCGATCGCGGTGCACCCCGACGACGACCGCTACCGCCACCTGGTCGGCACGACACTGCCGCACCCGTTTGTCGACCGTCGGATGATCATCGTCGCCGATGAGCACGTTGACCCCGAATTTGGCACCGGCGCAGTCAAAGTCACCCCCGCGCACGACCCGAACGACTTCGAGATCGGCCTTCGCCACCAGCTGCCGATGCCGACGATGATGGACGCCAAGGGCCGGATCGCTGACACCGGAACCCGCTTCGACGGCATGGACCGATTCGACGCGCGCGTCGCGGTGCGCGAAGCGCTGGCCGCCGAGGGCCGGGTCGTCGCGGAGAAGCGCCCCTACGTGCACAGCGTCGGGCACTCCGAGCGCAGCGGCGAGCCCATCGAGCCCCGGCTGTCGCTGCAGTGGTGGGTCAAGGTGGATTCGCTGGCGAAGGCTGCCGGTGACGCAGTGCGCAACGGGCAGACCGTGATTCATCCGCCGAGTCTGGAACCCCGCTGGTTCGCCTGGGTGGACAACATGCACGACTGGTGCATCTCGCGCCAGCTGTGGTGGGGTCACCGCATCCCGATCTGGCACGGGCCGAACGGCGAAACCGTCTGCGTCGGGCCGGACGAAACCCCGCCCGAGGGCTGGGAGCAGGACCCCGACGTGTTGGACACCTGGTTCTCCTCGGCGCTGTGGCCGTTCTCGACGATGGGGTGGCCGGACCACACGCCGGAACTCGCCAAGTTCTATCCGACCTCGGTGCTGGTGACCGGCTACGACATCCTGTTCTTCTGGGTGGCCAGGATGATGATGTTCGGCCTGTTCGTCTCCGACGACCCCGCGATCACCGTCGACGGCACGCGCGGACCCCAGGTGCCGTTCGAGAATGTGTTCCTGCACGGCCTGATTCGCGACGAGTTCGGCCGCAAGATGAGCAAGTCGCGCGGTAACGGCATCGACCCGCTGGACTGGGTGGAGATGTTCGGCGCCGACGCGCTTCGCTTCACCCTGGCCCGTGGCGCCAGCCCCGGTGGCGACCTGTCCATCGGCGAGGACCACGCGCGCGCGTCACGCAACTTCGCCACCAAGCTGTTCAACGCCACCCGTTTCGCACTGATGAACGGGGCAGCCCCGGCACCGCTACCGGCCGCGTCCGATCTCACCGACCCGGATCGGTGGATCCTCGGCCGCGCGGAAGAAGTTCGTGCCGAGGTGGATTCGGCGTTCGACAACTACGAGTTCAGCCGTGCCTGCGAAGCGCTCTACCACTTCGCCTGGGACGAGTTCTGCGACTGGTATCTCGAGCTGGCGAAGGTGCAGCTGGCCAGCCGGGACGAACGGGTCGTCACCCACACGACAGCGGTGCTGGCCGCCGTCCTCGACACACTGCTGAAGCTGCTCCATCCGGTGATGCCGTTCGTCACCGAGACGCTGTGGAAGGCGCTCACCGGTGGTGAGTCGCTGGTCATCGCCGACTGGCCCACATCGACGGGGTTCACGGTGGATCCGATTGCTGCGCAACGGATCACCGACATGCAGAAGCTGGTCACCGAGGTGCGGAGGTTCCGCAGCGATCAGGGGCTGGCCGACCGCCAGAAGGTGCCCGCACGGCTGGGCGCCATCGCGGCCGCCGACATGGAGTCGCAGTTCCCCGCGGTGACCTCGCTTGCCTGGCTGACACCCGCCTCCGACGGGTTCGCGCCGACGGCGTCGGTCGAAGTGCGGCTGACCCGCGGCACCGTCGCTGTCGAACTCGACACGTCGGGCACCGTCGACGTCGAAGCCGAACGGCGCAGGCTGGAAAAGGATCTCGCGGCGGCGGAGAAGGAGCTCAGGGGCACCAGCGCCAAGCTCGGCAACGAGTCGTTCCTCGCCAAGGCGCCCACCGACGTCGTCGACAAGATCCGAGCCCGGCAGAGCCTCGCCAACGAGGAAGTCGAGCGCATCACTGCAAGGCTGGCTTCTCTTCGATGACCGAGCCCGT
>DATEIG010000062.1:0-2726 GCA_035279185.1 Mycobacterium sp. | reverse complement strand
ATGCCCACCACGGCGATCGGCTCGGTGTCGCCCTTCTCGGCGACTTCCAGGCGCGCCGTGAGATCGTCGATCTTGCGCAACGCCTCGGTGATGATCGCCCGTCGATCAGCCGACCCCCCAGCCCCCATCGCACTCAATTCACACCCTCCGAAAGGTCAGCGGTGGTGAGTTCCTGGTCGGCGTCGCCGATTGTCGCGAGGTGTTCGGCAAGCTCCTCGACCGTCGGGAAGTCGAAGACGACGGACTGGTCGAGCATCTCGCCGAGGGTTTCGGCGAGCGCACGTTGCAGGAGAACGGTCATGAGTGAATCCATGCCCAACTCGAAGAAGTCCGCCGAGGGATTCAAGGCTTGCCCTTGCGGCAGACCCATCACCGCGGCGACGAGAACACCGACGTGGTCCAACAGCAGGCGACGCCGCCGCTCCGGGTCGCACACGCGCCAGACCTCCTTGAGGTCCCCGGCGGCCAGCTGCTCACCCGCATCGGAATCGCCCGGCCCGCTGGGCTTCTCGGCAGCCGAAGACTCGTCCATCTCGGCAATGCCGCCCCAGATCTCAGGATGCTGAGTCGCCATCGTGCGACCGACACCCCAGAGAATGGCCTGCGCCGGATCCGCTCGGTCGTCGGAAGCCGCCGTGCGTGTCAGCATGTGGAGCCGAGGGGGCGATGCCATCGTCGCCAGCGCGGCGGTCAGCCGTCGCACCGCGCTGAACAGCAGGAACCCCGCCTCGGTGTCGAACGGTGTGGACGCCATGTCCGGTGCGTACAGCACATTGGCGGCGCTCCCGAGAGAGTCCAGAAGCGCAGGTCCGAAAGACTCGTCGGCGAGCACCGAGGCCGACATGACGTCGACGCAGTTTTCGTCGCCGAGGGCGCGTGCGATTGCGGCACCCTGTGAGTCGTCGGCGAACACCAACCAGGACCCGGGACTTGCCGCGGCGGCTTGGCTCAGTGTGCGGACGGGCCAGGTCAGATCGTGCTGCCAATCACCTGCCACCGATCGGCGCGAGTTGCGCTTGCCGCCGGAGACGCTGATCCAGTGGCCGGCATGGTGCCAGGGTGTGGCGGGCAGCACCGGATGAGGTTCGGGGTGGTGAGGAGTCGGCGGGTGGCCGACCGTGTGGGCCGCATTGAAGTTCGTATGGAACGTCTGTGTGTCATGTGTGTCACGTTGGAGTGTGGGGAGGAAGTGATGATGGACGTCAGCAAGTGTCTGGCTGACGGCGTGACCCAGGAGCGGATGCGGGCTCATCTCGATGAAGGTGGCGTGGTTCTCGCCCGCCGCGGTGACGGCTTGGCTGAAGCGCACGGGTTGGCGCACGTTGGCCACCCAGTAGTCGGCATCGAAGGTCGGCGCGTCGCTGACGGTCGAGATGAACGGGATGGTCGGAGTGCTCGGCGTCAGATCGGCCAGCGCGGAACGCAGTTCAGGGAGAATCGGGTCGATGGTCGGATGGTGCGATGCCACATCGACCTCGATGCGACGCGCCAGTCGCGTCTGTTGGGCGACCGTGGCGATGAGCGCATCGACATCTGCCGGTGGTCCGGCGATCACCGTCTGACCCGGCGCAGCGAATACGGCGAGGGTGACGTCGGGATAGTCGGCGATCAACGCGGTGGTGGTGTCCGCGTCCAATTCCAGCAGTGCCATCGCACCGCGGCCGGCGAGCCGTGACATCAGCTTCGATCGCGTGGCGATCACTCGCAAGCCTTCTCGAGGGGTCAGTGCGTCCGCCGCCACCGCGGCGGCGACCTCGCCCATCGAATGTCCGATCACGGCATCGGGGCTGATCCCATAGGCGCGCCATAGTGTGGTGAGTGCCAGCTGGATCCCGGTCAGAACGGGTTGAATGCGCTCGATGCCGACCAGCGGGGCGCCCTCGTCGAGAGTTTCCCGAAGCGAGAAACCGACCTCGGCCAGAAATGCCGGTTCCAACTCGGCGATCGCCTCTGCGAAGGCCGGTTCGTCGGCGAGCAGCTGCTTTCCCACGCCGGCCCACTGCGAGCCCTGACCCGAGTAGACGAAAACTGTTCCCGGCCTGCAGGGTCCGTGGTGCGGGCCGACGACCCCAACCGCCGCTTCGCCGGATGCGAGTGCCTGCAGTCCGGTGATGGCTTCGGCGCGGTCGCGGGCGCAGACGGTGGCGAACTTCGGGTGTCGGGCGCGGTGGTGGTTGATGGTGTGGGCTACGTCGGCCAGCGCGACACCCGCACCTGCGCCGGTCATCCATTCCGCCAACGCCCCTGCGGCAGAGGCGATCCGCTCGGGTGACTTGGCCGACACCACCAGCGTCGTCACCGGCCGGTCCGGCTCCCACGCCACCGGTTGCGGCGGCGGCGCCTGTTCGACGATGACGTGTGCGTTGGTACCGCTGACACCGAACGACGAGACGCCGGCCCGCCGTGCATGGGTCACCGCGGGCCATTCGACCGCGTCGGCGGCGATCGTGAATGCGTGGGCGCCTTCACCGGCATGGGAGGTGAGCTCTTCGAAGTTGAGGTGTTTGGGGATGTGGCCGTGTTTGACGCTGAGTACGGTTTTGATGAACCCGGCGATACCTGCCGCTGATTCGAGGTGGCCCAGATTGGTTTTGACCGAGCCGAGCACCAAGGGCGGAGAACCGTTGCGGTCGCCGAACACCGCGCTGAGGGCGTCGAGTTCGATGGGATCACCCAATGGTGTGCCGGTGCCGTGGGCTTCGATGTAGTCGATGTCGTTGGGCGCC
>DATEIG010000061.1:0-9044 GCA_035279185.1 Mycobacterium sp. | reverse complement strand
CAACGACTTCGCCTTGTCGGTCAGCTCCAGAGCCATGTCCTTGCTCTTGAGCTGGGTCGCGACCCGGGTGATCATCAGGTCCACCATCCGAATGATCTCGTCGCGAGTCAGCTGGTGGAAGACGATGACCTCGTCGATGCGGTTGAGGAACTCCGGCCGGAAGTGCTTCTTGAGCTCGTCGTTGACCTTCTGCTTCATCCGCTCGTAGTTGTTCTCACCGCCACCCTGGGTGAAGCCGAGGCCAACCGCCTTGCTGATGTCGGACGTGCCGAGGTTCGACGTGAAGATCAGCACCGTGTTCTTGAAGTCGACCGTGCGACCCTGACCATCGGTCAGGCGGCCGTCTTCCAGAACCTGCAGGAGGCTGTTATAGATCTCCTGGTGGGCCTTCTCGATCTCGTCGAACAGCACGACGCTGAACGGCTTGCGGCGCACCTTCTCGGTGAGCTGGCCGCCCTCCTCGTAGCCGACGTAGCCCGGAGGGGCACCGAACAGCCGCGAGGCGGTGAAGCGGTCGTGGAACTCGCCCATGTCGATCTGGATGAGCGCGTCGTCCTCGCCGAACAGGAAGTTGGCCAGCGCCTTTGACAGCTCGGTCTTACCGACACCGGACGGACCGGCGAAGATGAACGAGCCCGACGGCCGCTTGGGGTCCTTCAGGCCCGCGCGCGTACGGCGGATGGCCTTGGAGACGGCCTTGACGGCATCCTCCTGGCCGATGATCCGCTTGTGCAGCTCGTCCTCCATGCGCAGCAGCCGAGTCGTCTCCTCCTCGGTCAGCTTGAACACGGGGATACCGGTCCAGTTGCCCAGCACCTCGGCGATCTGCTCGTCGTCGACCTCTGCCACGACGTCGAGATCGCCTGAGCGCCACTGCTTCTCACGCTCGGTGCGCTGGGCGACCAGTTGCTTCTCGCGATCGCGGAGGCTGGCGGCCTTCTCGAAGTCCTGCGCGTCGATCGCCGACTCCTTCTCCCGGCGCGCGTCGGCGATCTTCTCGTCGAACTCGCGCAGGTCTGGCGGAGCGGTCATCCGGCGGATGCGCATCCGCGCGCCCGCCTCGTCGATCAGGTCGATCGCCTTGTCCGGCAGGAAGCGGTCGTTGATGTAGCGGTCGGCCAGGGTCGCCGCGGCCACCATCGCACCGTCGGTGATCGAGACGCGGTGATGCGCCTCGTAACGGTCGCGCAGACCCTTGAGGATCTCGATGGTGTGCTCGACGGTCGGCTCGCCCACCTGGACCGGCTGGAAGCGGCGTTCCAGGGCGGCGTCCTTCTCGATGTACTTGCGGTACTCGTCGAGGGTGGTCGCGCCGATGGTCTGCAATTCGCCGCGGGCCGGTTTCGGCTTCAGGATCGAGGCCGCGTCGATCGCGCCCTCGGCGGCGCCCGCTCCGACGAGCGTGTGGAGCTCGTCGATGAACAGGATGATGTCGCCGCGGGTGTTGATCTCCTTGAGCACCTTCTTGAGGCGCTCCTCGAAGTCACCGCGGTAGCGGCTGCCTGCGACCAACGAGCCGAGGTCGAGCGTGTAGAGCTGCTTGTCCTTCAGCGTCTCCGGCACCTCGCCGTGAACGATGGCCTGCGCAAGCCCCTCGACGACGGCGGTCTTGCCGACGCCGGGCTCGCCGATCAGCACGGGGTTGTTCTTGGTGCGCCGGCTCAGCACCTGCATCACCCGCTCGATCTCCTTCTCGCGGCCGATGACGGGATCGAGCTTGCCTTCCATTGCCGCCGCGGTCAGGTTGCGGCCGAACTGGTCGAGGACCAGCGACGTGGACGGGTTGCCCGCCTCCCCGCCGCGGCCACCCGTGCCCGCTTCTGCCGTCTCCTTGCCCTGGTAGCCGCTCAGCAGCTGGATGACCTGCTGACGCACGCGGGTCAGTTCGGCGCCCAGCTTCACGAGGACCTGGGCGGCCACGCCCTCACCCTCGCGGATCAGGCCGAGAAGAATGTGCTCGGTGCCGATGTAGTTGTGGCCCAGCTGCAGCGCCTCGCGAAGGCTCAGCTCGAGGACCTTCTTCGCGCGCGGGGTGAACGGAATGTGGCCCGACGGCGCCTGCTGGCCCTGGCCGATGATCTCCTCGACCTGGCTGCGCACGCCTTCCAGCGAGATGCCCAGTGACTCCAGCGACTTGGCGGCTACGCCTTCGCCTTCGTGAATGAGACCCAGCAGGATGTGCTCGGTGCCGATGTAGTTGTGGTTGAGCATCCGGGCTTCTTCCTGAGCCAGGACGACGACCCTGCGGGCGCGGTCGGTGAATCTCTCAAACATCGGTGGTTACCTGCTCTCCATGAAAACTCGGTCGGTACGTAACGCGGCTTCAAAGACCGCACCGCGTACCTGCCGTCCACTCTAATGGGCGGCCGTCCCCGGTGCCCCGCTTGCCGGTGGGTGACCGATAAGCGTCACGAATGCCCTTTGAACGTTGGTTGACGGGACATCCGCCCTGTACTCGGGCTCCGTAGGTGAGCAACGCGCGGTCGGTGGAAATCGTTTCCGCGGCGTCGCCCTACTCGGTTCGCCGCTAGCGAAAGCAGGTCCTGCGCACGCGACCGGACAAGGGCTGGCAACGGCGCGTGATGTTGCCGAATCAGCTTGCGGCGTGAAAGGCGTCGATGACGTCGGCGGGGATGCGACCGCGCGTCGACACGTTGTGTCCGTTGCGCCTCGCCCAGTCCCGGATCGCCGCACTCTGCTCGCGATCGATCGCCGCGCGGCCGCGCCCCGATCCCGCAGAACGACCGCGGCGGCGGCCACCGACGCGGCGCCCGGCGTCGACCCACTGCTTCAGATCGGCCCGCAGTTTCGCGGCATTCTTCGAAGAAAGGTCGATCTCATAGCTCACGCCATCGAGACCGAATTCAACTGTTTCGTCAGCGGACCCTTCACCGTCGAAATCGTCGACCAAGGTGACGGTAACTTTCTTAGCCATTGTGCCCACACAAACCCTTCTGGCGGGCACATAGTGCCCAACTCATTGTTTGACCCTGCCCTAATGTGCCATACGGCGGCAGGCCATTCAACAAGGGGCTGGTCAAGCGCCCATCAGTTGGTCTGCCTGCGAACAATCGGGAACAAAACCGTCTCCCTAATTGACAGACCGGTCAGTGCCATCAACAACCTGTCGATACCCATTCCGGTGCCGGTGGTCGGGGGCATCCCGTACTCGAGCGCGGCCAGAAAATCGTCGTCGAGCACCATTGCCTCGTCGTCCCCTGCGGCCGCGGCGCGGGCCTGGGCGGCGAATCGTTCGCGCTGAATAACCGGATCGATGAGTTCGGAATATCCGGTCGCCAACTCGAAGCCGCGAATATAGAGATCCCACTTCTCGGTGACGCCGGGAATGCTGCGGTGAGCGCGGGTGAGCGGCGTTGTCTCCACAGGGAAGTCGCGGACGAACACGGGTGCCCACAGCGTTGCGCCGACGGTGTGTTCCCACAACTCTTCGACCAGCTTGCCGTGGCCCCAGCCGCGGTCCTGCGGTATCTCGACACCTAGCCGGTCAGCGAACTCCATCAGCCGCGAAACCGGAGTCTGCGGCGTGACTTCTTCGCCGAGCGCTTCCGACAACGATGGATACATTTGGATCGACGCCCATTCGCCGTCGAGATCGTAGGTGGTGCCATCAGGCAATGGCACCTGGCGGGTGCCAATCGCCTCGTCGGCCACTTCTTGAATTACTTCGCGGGTCATCCGGGCCGAATCGTCATAGGTCCCGTAGGCCTCGTAAGTCTCGAGCATCGCAAATTCAGGTGAATGCGTGGAATCCGCGCCCTCGTTTCGGAACACCCGATTCAGCTCGAAAACCTTCTCCAATCCGCCCACCACGCATCGCTTCAGGAAGAGTTCCGGTGCGATACGGAGGTAGAGATCCGCGTCCAGGGCATTGGAATGCGTGACAAAGGGACGAGCGGCCGCGCCGCCGGCCAGCGTCTGCAGCATGGGTGTTTCGACCTCGAGGAATCCGCGCCTCTCCAGCGCGGACCGCACCGCGCGCACGACGGCGACCCGCTGCCTCGCGATGGTCCTGGCCTCGGGACGGACGATCAGGTCGACGTAGCGCTGCCGGACGCGAGACTCCTCGCTCATTTCCCTGTGCGCGACGGGCAGCGGTCGCAACGCCTTCGAGATGATTTGCCAGGATTGCGCAAGCACAGACAATTCGCCGCGACGGGAACTGATCACCTCGCCGCGGACGAAGACGATGTCACCGAGGTCGACATCCGACTTCCATCGGTCCAGGGACTCCTGGCCGACTTCAGCGAGGCTGATCATCGCCTGCAACTGGGTGCCGTCGCCTTCCTGGAGGGTGGCGAAGCAGAGCTTGC
The DNA here is from genome assembly GCA_035279185.1 of Mycobacterium sp. Taxonomy (GTDB): domain Bacteria; phylum Actinomycetota; class Actinomycetes; order Mycobacteriales; family Mycobacteriaceae; genus Mycobacterium. The sequence goes on along the minus strand of DATEIG010000061.1, from coordinate 4,713 downwards.
CCGAGTTCCTGGCGAACACCACCCGGCCCGCGATCCCGACGTAGTCGCCGGTCGCCGTGTCGACGGGCAGATCGGGATAGGCGGCGCGGATCTCGGCAAGGGTGTGGGTGCGGTCGACCTCGACCGGGTACGGCTCCCGTCCCTCGGCGAGCAACCGCTCGCGCTTGGCCTGACGAATCCGGAACTGCTCGGGGATGTCGGCGTCAGCTGTCTGAGGCTGCTCAGGTGAGGTCACGACCTGCCAGCTTAAATCAACGGATGACCGCAACCATCCACGCGAGCAGCGTCGCAGCCCTTGCGGCTGAACCCTTGGACTGGCGGTTCAAGGGACTGCCCGCCTCGTGGTGGGGCCGCACGCCCGCGCAGATCTGCGGCGAGGCGCCGCGACTGTTCGACGAAGGGCCGCTCGGACCGGTGTGTGTCCTGCGCGAGGAGGCGCTGGTCCACAACCTGACCACGATGGCCGGGTGGTGTCGCGAGCGCGGAGTGGAGCTGGCGCCGCACGGCAAGACCCACATGTCCCCCGCCCTGCTGGCTCGGCAGTTCGAGTCAGGCGCGACCGCAGTGACCGTCGCGACGATCAGCCAGGCCCGCGTCTACCGCGCGTTCGGTGTGCGCGATTTCATAGTCGCGAACGAACTCGTCGACGCCGCGGCGCTGCGCTGGGCCGCCGCGGAGTCGAGTGCCGATCCGGACTTCCGTCTGGTCTGCTGGGTGGATTCCGTCGCAGGCGTCGAGCAGATGACGACGCATCTCGACGGCTCGGGCCGACCCGTCGACGTCTGCGTGGAAGTCGGGCAGGCCGGGGCTCGCACGGGCTGCCGCGATGCGGGCACGGTCGATGCGGTGGCGCGAGCAGCCGCCGACAGCCCGGCCTTGAGGCTCGTCGGTGTGGCGGGCTACGAGGCGGCTCTGGGCCACGACATCACCCCGGACGGGGTCGCCCGCGTGCGCGCGTACCTGGCCGAGATCCGGTCGGCGGTCATGCGGCTGGCCCCGTTGTTCGAGACCGACAGCCCGATCGCGACCGCGGGCGGCAGCACCTACTTCGATGTGGTCGCAGACGAACTGGCGGGAGACTGGCGGACCATCGTCCGCAGCGGCTGCTATCTGACCCACGACGACGGGCTGTATGCGAGGACGTCGCCCCTTCGCGACGGCCTGCGGCCGGCGATGGAGGTGTGGGCGCAGGTGATGTCGCAGCCGGAGGCGAACCTCGCACTGCTGACGATGGGCCGCCGCGACGTCTCGTTCGACCAGGAGATGCCCGTACCGCTGGACCTCGAGGACGCGACGGTGACCAAGCTCAACGACCAGCACGCCTACCTCAGGTTCGGCGGTCAGCAGGGGATCGACGTGGGCGACTGGCTGCGCTTCGGCATCTCGCATCCGTGCACCACGTTCGACAAGTGGCAGCTGATCCCGGTCCTCGACGCAGGCGATCGCGTCGTCGACCTGGTTCGAACGTTCTTTTGACGGCGCCCTGGCGAGCAGGCACCGCGACCTTTCAGCGGGCCTGCTTGAGCTTGCCCCGCTGGCTGTCGCGGTTGCGCTCGAAGACCAGCCTCAGCCCGTCGAGCGTCAGGTGCTGGTCGTAGTGGGAGACGGTCCGCATGTCGGGCAGCAGCAGGGGCCCGATGTGACCGGTCGCCACCACGGTGATGTCGTCGCCGCCGAACTCGTCGACGTCGTCGCGGATGCGGTTGACCAGTCCGTCGACCATCCCCGCGAACCCGAACACCGCGCCTGCCTGCATGCACTCGACGGTGTTCTTGCCGATGATGGAGCGCGGCCGGGCAAGCTCGACGCGCCGCAACGCGGCGGAGCGCGAAGCCGCTGCATCCGTCGACACCTCGACGCCGGGGGCGATCGCACCCCCGAGGAACTCGCCCTTTGCCGAGACGACGTCCACGCAGATCGACGAGCCGAAGTCGATGACGATCGCCGCCGACTTGTACTTGTGGTACGCGGCGAGGCAGTTGACGATGCGGTCGGCGCCAACCTCTTTGGGGTTGTCGACCAGCAGCGGGATGCCGGTTCGCACGCCCGGCTCGATGAGCACATGGGGCACGCTCGGCCAGTATTGGCTGAGCATCTCGCGCAGCTCGTGCAGAACGGAGGGAACGGTCGCAAGGCCCGCCGCCCCTGTCAACCGTTCGGAGTCGTCGCCGATGAGACCGTCGATGGTCAACGCCAGTTCGTCGGCGGTGACCTCCGACTCGGTGCGGATGCGCCAGTGCTGGGCCACTTTGGCGTGATCACCCGATCCGGAGATGAGGCCGACGACGGTGTGGGTGTTGCGGACGTCGATCGCTAACAGCACGGGACCATCAATTCCGCCACGGCAGTTCGTGACTGTCGCCGGATGCGACCGAGTACCTGCCGTCGGGACCGGCGGTCGCACCGATGTCGATCGCGATGTTGTCGAGAAGGCGCGTGCCGCCGAGCCTCGCGGCGACCAGCATGCGGGCCGGGCCCTCGGCAGGCGCCGGACCGAGCCAGGTGTCGCGGACCTCCAGGTAGTCGACGTCGAACGCTGGTACCTCGTCGAGCACGGCGCGTGCGGCGTCGAGCGCGGCGGGCGCACCACCCGACGCGGCATACATGCCCGCCAACAGAGCCGCCGACAGCGCGCCCGCCTGTTCGCGCTGATCGTCGTCGAGGTAGCGGTTGCGCGACGACATCGCGAGCCCGTCTGCCTCGCGCACGGTCGGCACACCGACGATGGCGGTGTCGACGTTCAGGTCGGCCACCATCTGCCGGATCATCACGAGTTGCTGATAGTCCTTCTCCCCGAAGAACGCCCTGTCGGGCCGCACGATCTGCAACAGCTTGAGCACCACTGTGAGCACCCCCGCGAAATGTGTTGGGCGCACGGCACCTTCGAGCTCCGCACCGAGCGGACCCGGCTGCACCGACGTGCGGGGTCCGTCGGGATACATCTGCGCCGCGGTCGGGGTGAACGCGATGTCCACACCTTCGGCCCGCAGTTTGGCGAGGTCGTCGTCGAGGGTCTTGGGGTACTTGTCGAGATCTTCGTTCGCGCCGAACTGCAGCGGGTTGACGAAGATCGACACCACGACGACGGCGCCCTGAACGCGCTTGGCGTGCCGCACCAGGGTCAGGTGCCCGTCATGCAGGGCGCCCATCGTCGGCACCAGCATCACCCGACGGCCCGTCTGCCGAAGCGCGCGGGTGACATCGGATACGTCGCGCGGGGCGCTGTAGACGTTCAACTCCCCCTGGTTGAACTTCGGCGGTTTGCGAAGAGTCACGCTTGACCCGCTTCCTCTAACACGGTGAAGACCTCGGCCGGGGCGTGGGCGCGCTGGGCGGTTCGCAGCGAGTTCGCCCGATATGCTTGTGCCAGTTCAGGACTCACCTCGGCAAGAGCGCGCAGGTGATCGGCGACGGCAGCTGCGTCACCGCGGGCGACGGGCCCCGTCAGCGCCGCCTGGCCACGCTGCAGGGCGTTCTCGAGTGAGGCCCGCGCCAGCGGTCCGACCACGCGCTCGGCGATGCCACCGGGTTCGTCGCCGACCAGTTGCTGACCGAGCAGCTCCTGACCCCACAGGGCGGCGCGTAAGGCCTCCACGGCGTCGAGAAGGACCGTCACGACGTGGTTGCTCGCATGCGCCAGCGCCGCGTGATACAGCGTCCGCGCGTCCTCGCGGACCCGGAACGGCTCACCGCCGATCTCGAGCACCAGCGACTGCGCGACGGCATATCCGACATCGTCGGCGGCCGTGATGCCGAAGCATGTGTCGGGCAGCCGGACGATGTCCTCGTCGGCGCCGGTGAACGTCATCGCGGGATGGATCGCCAACGGGATGCAGTCCTGCTCGGTCAACGGGCCGAGCACCGCGATGCCGTTCGCACCCGAGGTGTGGGCGATGATCGTGCCCGGCCGGACCGCGCGGGTGGCCGCAAGGCCGGAGACGACGGACGCCAGCTCGGCGTCCGGGACGGCGAGCAGCAGCAGTTCAGCGCGACTCGCGACCTCGTGCACGGGGAGTATCGCGGTGTCGGGCAGCCGTTGCGCGGCACGCTGCCGGGAGGCGTCGGATATCGCACTGCACGCGGCGACCACATGCCCGGCCCGTTCAAGGGCGACTCCGAGCGCGGTACCGACCCTGCCCGCGGAGATGATGCCGACGGACAGCCGGGCCGGACGCATCGGTCCGTCTTGAGGACCCCACGGAGAACTGGTGGACTGCTCCATCGCAGATGGCCTCGCAACGTCGTGTGTGTCGTTCCGGTCCTGCGTCGCAGGTACCCGACGGTCGCTACGAGGTTAACTCAATCCTCTCGACGCCGACGACGGCCGCCGCCCGACGAGCGGGTCTCCAACCGGGCGAGCAACTCCGCGACCGAGTGGCCGCCGGTTGACTCCGCCTCGTCGAGGCTGCGGTGCCGCGGCGCCTTGTCCGGTGCCTCTTCCGGCTGGGGTGGCGGCGCCGTGGGCTGAGGCGGCGATGGCGGCGGTGTGGGCCTGCCCGGATCACCGGCATCGGCTGCTGCGGAGTGACGTCCCCGCACGGGGTCCGACTGCGGCGGCGTCATCGCGGCTTCGGGTGCGCGCCGCTTGCCGACGTATTCGGCGGACGTCCCGTTCTCGGCGCTCGCCGACCAGTTGCTTCCGGGCATGCCCGCGGGAATCCATTCGCCTTCGGCGGGCGCGGGCTGCCAGCCAGCCGCGGCGGCCTGCCGGGC
>DATEIG010000060.1:0-4135 GCA_035279185.1 Mycobacterium sp. | reverse complement strand
GCACATCTCCGGCAGTTCGCGCACGCTCGCGGGCGCTGAAGCGCACACTGTTCGCGTGGGTGCAGCACCCGTCCGTTACGCGCGAAACGGCAACGTCCGGTTGGCTTACCGGGTGTTCGGAGACGGTCCCGTCACGCTCGTCTGGGTCCCCGGGTGGGTCAGCAACGTCGATCTGTACGACGACCCCGCGACGCCGTTCGCCACGACCGTGGCCAGGCTGGCGCGCAGGACGAAGCTGGTCGTCTGGGACAAGCGCGGGACGGGCCTGTCAGATCCGGTGACGCGTATCCCCCCGCTCGACGAACGCATGGACGACCTGCATGCCGTGCTCGACGCGGTGGGAGCCGACCGTCCGGCGCTCCTCGGGGTGTCGGAGGGTGGCCCGATGAGTGTTCTGTTCGCGGCTACCTTCCCAGAGCGTGTGCGCTCGCTGGTTCTCTATGGCACCGCGGCGCGCTTCGTTCGTGAGCCACCCGACTTCCCGTGGGGCGTACCCGCGGATCGGATGGAAGCCGGGGCGGAGAACATCCTCGAGAACTGGGGCACAGGTGTTCTGGCTGACCGGATTATCGGCGAGGCCGTCGGAATCTCGGGTGTGCTCGAGATGGCCGGGCGGTACGAGCGCGCAAGTGCCAGCCCGACGATTGCCGCAATGCTGTGGCGATCGATAGCCGAGATCGACATCAGAGGAATCCTCGGGGCCGTGCGTGCTCCCACCCTGGTTCTGTCGAGGCCCGGTGATCGGATGGTTCCGACCGCCGCGGCACAGGCCCTGGCCGCGGGCATCCCTGGCGCCACGTTTCGTGCGTTGCCGCCAGGTGCGCACGCGGCCTTCGACATCGACGACTCGTTCGCGGCGGAGACGCTGGCGTTCGTCTGCGGAGATGCGGAACCCATCGAGAACGAACGAGTTCTGAAGACGGTGTTGTTCACCGATATCGTGGGAAGCACCGAACAGGCTGTCGCCGCGGGAGATTCGCGCTGGCGGCATCAACTGGACGCGCATGACGAACTGGTGGACAGACTGTTGTCGAGGTATGGCGGCGAACGGGAAAAGCACACCGGCGACGGCATATTCGCCCTCTTCGACGGTCCTACCCGAGCTGTCCGGTGCGCGCTTGAGCTGATTCCGGCCCTTGCCACGCGCGGTATCCGCATCCGTGCGGGTGTCCATACCGGTGAGTGCGAGCGGAGGGGCGAGGAGTGGAGCGGCCTCGCCGTCCACATCGGTGCGCGCATCGGGGCGGCGGCCGACGCCGACGAAGTGTTGACGAGCCGGACGGTGCGCGACCTGTCGGCGGGCTCGGGCTTGCGCTTCGAGAGCTTCGGCAGCCACTCGTTCAAGGGCTTGCCGGAGGACATCGAGGTGTTCCGGGTGACCTTGACCTGACGGTAAACGACTCCCGTCGTTTATCCGGTCTTCGGAATGGCGTCGTCGTAGGGCGCAGTGCTGCGGTCGTGCAGCGGATGAATCATCATGTACACCAAGCCGATTCCGACGACCACCACTGCGGAGATCGCGACGATCCAGTTGTCGTACCACGGAGCATCCGGTGTCCGCGGCCACGCCATGTTGATCATCGCGATGACTCCGTAGACGAGTGCCGCGACGTTGACCGCCAAACCCCAACCGCCCAGCCTGTACTTGCCGCTGGGGACCCACCCCTTGAGCCGTGCGCGGAGCGCGGCGAAGACGACCATCTGGAACGCCAGGTAGATGCCGAAGGCGGCGAAGCTGATGATCTTGGTGATGGCATCTGTGGAGAACTTCGACCCGAACACGATCACCGCCGGCACCAGGGCGGCCACCAGCAGTGCATAGGGCGGCACGTGGCGCGACGCGGAGAACTTCTTGAGCAGCGAGCTGCCCATGATCATGTCGTCGCGACCGTACGAGTAGGCCAGTCGGCTGGCGGCCGCCTGCAGGCTCATGGCGCAGGACAGGAACGAGATGAGCACAACGAACAGCACGATGCGGGCGCCGACGGTTCCGAACGCCTCGTTCAGCACGGTGCTGACCGGATCAGTCTCCTCCCCGGCGATGACCGCAGGGATGTCGGTGACGGCCAGCACCAGGGCCAGGCAGACGAAAGTCGCTGCGGCACCGCCGATGTAGATGGTGCGGCGCATGGCTTTGGGGATACGTCCGCCTGGATTGGGAACCTCTTCTGCGACGTCGCCACAGGCCTCGAAGCCGTAGTACTGGTAGATGCCGATCAGTGCAGCGGCCGCGAACGCCCACAGGTAGTTGCCGTCCCCGCCCGCGCCGAAGGTGTCGAAGATGGCGCCGAGGTTGTGCTCGCGGTGGGCGATCAGCAGCCATCCGCCGACCACCAGCGCACCGATGAGCTCTGCGACGAAGCCGATGATCGCCGCGGTCGCCAGCACCTTGGTTCCCATGAAGTTGATGACCGTCGCAAGGGCAAGCAAGCCGACGGAGAACAGGATCGTGTTGTTCACCGTCGCGTCGATACCGAAGGCCGCCGCGATGTAGGGCCCGGCGCCGTAGACCACGGACGCGATGGTCACCAGTAGAGCAACCATGTATACCCACCCTGTCATCCAGGCGTACCTGCGGCCCCACAGTCGCCGGGCCCATGGATACACGCCGCCGGCGACGGGGAACTGCGCGACGATCTCGCTGAAGATGAGGGCGACGAGCAACTGGCCGACGCCGACGATCAGGAAGCTCCAGATCATCGGTGGACCACCGGTGGCCAGGGCGAACGCAAACAGTGTGTAGACGCCGACGACGGGGGACAGGTAGGTGAATCCGAGCGAGAAGTTGGCCCATGGGCTCATCTCCCGTTTGAACTCGGACTCGTAGCCGAGGGCATGGAGGTGCTGCGCATCCTCGGACTCGTGCATCGCTTCAAGGCCGTCGTCGGTGGGGATGGTTGACATGGGCTGGCTCTCTTCCGGATGAGGGGTTGCGAGTTGTGCGGAAAACTACAGTCTTATTGTTTAAACGGCAACCAGAACGGCAGAATTTGTCGGAGATCGGGTAAATTGCCGACGGTCGGGCTAGGGAGGGGGCAGTGGTGTCGTCGTTGTCGCCGCTCGTTGCGCCCGATTCGCCGATGGGGCGCGCCGACGAGATCGTCCAGCGCATCACGGAGGCGATCCATCTCGGGCTGCTCGACGACGGCGAACGCCTGCCCGTCGAACTCGACCTGGCCGCCCAGTTCGGCGTCGCCCCGATGACCGTGCGCGAGGCTCTCGCGACACTGCGTGACCAGAATCTGGTGGAAACCCGGCGTGGGCGCAGCGGCGGATCGTTCGTCCGCAGGCCCGCAGGTCCGCCCGTCGAGCAACTGAAAGCAAGGCTGGCCGAGTTGAGCGCATCCGACCTTCGTGATCTGTTCGACGAGCACACTGCGGTCGCGGGCCAGTCGGCCCGCCTGGCCGCCGATCGGGCCGCGCCGTACGCGGTGCGACGGCTGTTCGCCCTGACCGATCAGCTCGGCGCGGCGGCCACCCTTGGTGAGCGCATTCGAGCCGACAGCCGGTTTCACATCCAGGTCGCCGTCGCATCCCAGTCCAGTCGACTGGCCCGGCGCGAAGCCAACCTGCAGGCTGAGGTATCCGGTTTCGTCTGGCTACCCGTTGAACCCGGCGTCGACGTGGCCGCCTACATCGAAGAGATGCACGCCATCGCCACGGCGATCGCATCCGAGAGCGCCGAGGAGGCGCGCCGGCTCGCCGAAGACCACGTGATGGGCCAATTGGGGCGGTTGACGCAGGTCAACTTCGAGTTGTCGACAGGCGGACCTCTACCGTGACAGACACGCCTGCAACCGAACTCGCCGCCAGGGCGTCGCAGTCCCTCGAGCCGATCTACGAGCGACTGGGCCGCATCCGCGACGAGGTGCTCCGCGTCCGGCCACCGCGGTCGCCTCTGACGGAGACGCATCTGAGTCAACTGCAACGCCTGCTCGTGGAGTTCCTCGGGGAGGAATCGGCGGTGTGGGGTATGGGCTTCATCGCTGCGCCGGGGGTGCTGGACGGCCATGAGCGCTATCTGCTGTGGTGGCAACGGCACGGCGAACGCGTCGCCCGACTGCGTCTCAACTTCGACCCGTCCAGTGTCGATGTCTACGACTACCTCCAGATGGACTGGTACCAGCTGGCCCTG
>DATEIG010000059.1:0-3661 GCA_035279185.1 Mycobacterium sp. | reverse complement strand
ATCCGCAGCCTCGCGGAGTCCGGTGCGCCGCTGGCCTTCGGCTCCGACTGGCCGGTGTCGTCAGGTGCGCCGCTCGACGGGATCTCGATCGCGGCGTCCCGGCAGACAGAAGCGGGCGAGCCCGAGGGCGGCTGGACCCCCGACGAGATCCTGCCGATCGAGAGGGCCTTGTCGGCGTACACGGCGGGCGTGGCGTACCAGGCGTTCGCCGAGGACGGCTGGGGCCAGCTCGATCCGGGTGCCGCCGCCGACCTGCTCTGGTTGAATCGCGACCCGAGGACCACCGCCGCGCTCGACCTGCCTGCGCTCCATGTTCGGGCCACGTATCTGCGAGGCGAACCGGCCTACTCGGCCACGGATTAGAGGAGAACGATATGTCCACCGCGCCAACAGATTCCACGGTTCCGCCGCCTTCGGCAGCGGAGGGCGAGGGGCACCTCAAGCGGGTGCTCGGCGTGCCGGCCCTCGTGCTGTTCGGGTTGGTCTACATGGTGCCGCTCACCGTGTTCACCACGTACGGAGCGGTCACCGTGCTCACCGGCGGCCGGGTGCCGGTGGCCTATCTGCTGACGCTGGCCGCGATGGTGTTCACGGCGCGTTCGTATGCCCGGATGGTCGTGGCCTACCCGGTCGCGGGTTCGGCATACACGTACACCCAGAAGTCGTTCGGCGCGCCCGTCGGCTTCCTGGTCGGGTGGTCGCTGCTTCTCGACTACCTCTTCCTGCCCATGCTCAACTACCTCGTCATCGGGCTCTACATGGGCGATGCACTGCCCGCCGTGCCGCAGTGGGTGTGGATCCTCGTATCCATCGCGATCGTGACGATCCTCAACATCGTCGGCATCGTCTCGGTGTCGTGGGCCAACGTCGTCATCATCGGCATGCAAACCGTGTTCATCGTCGTTTTCGTGGCGATGTCCATTTCGACGATCTCCGGTGCGGGCGACGTCAACTTCCTCGCCCCGCTGTCCGGTGACGGTACGGTCGCCGAGTTCAGCCCGCTGTTCACCGGTGCCGCGATCCTGTGTCTGTCGTTCCTCGGATTCGACGCGGTATCGACCTTGTCCGAGGAAGCCAAGGACGCCAAACGCAGTGTCCCCAAGGCGATCATGATCGCCACGATCCTGTCGGGGTTCATCTACTTCTTCTTGTCCTACGTCTCCCAGCTGGTGTTCCCGTCGAACGCCTTCGACGATCCCGACATCGGTTCGGTGGACGTCATGCTCGCCGCGGGCGGCAACTTCCTCAACATCTTCTTCACGGCGGCGTACGTGGCGGGCTGCATCGGCTCCGCGCTCACGTCGCAGGCGTCGGTGTCGCGGATCCTCTACGCGATGGGCCGTGACGGGGTGCTGCCGCGCAAGGTGTTCGGGCACGTCTCGCTGAAGTTCGCGACCCCGACGTTCGCGATTCTCGCGGTGTCGGTCATCTCTCTCGCGGCGATCTGGATCGACCTGACGTTCCTCATCACACTGGTGAGTTTCGGCGCGCTGGTGGCGTTCTCGGCGGTCAACCTGTCGGTGATCAAGCACTACTTCTTCGATCAGAACGAGAAGAACGTGTTCAACAACCTGGTACTGCCGCTGATCGGCTTCGGGCTGACGGTGTGGCTGTGGACGAGCCTGGAAGGCACGGCATTCAGGATCGGGTTGATCTGGCTGGCAATCGGATTCGTCTGGCTGCTTGTGGTGACGCGCGGATTCCAACGCCCGACACCGGTGCTCGATATGAAGGAGCAGTAGCGGGTCAGACGATGAACGGTGCGGCGTCGGACCCGCTGCCGGTGAGGACCGCGCCGCGGTCGATGTCGCTCCTGTCGATGTTCTTGAACAGGACCCCGATGGTCTCGCCGACGCCCGCCTCGTCACGGTGCTTGCGGAACTGCTCGATCGCATCGACGGTCACGCCGGGGCCGCCGTTGATGTGCACAGTGTCACCGACGCGCACGACACCGCTGTCCACCCGGCCGGTCGCGACGACGCCGCGGCGCTTGATGACGAAAACCTCGTCGACGGTCATCCTGAACGACATCCGCGCAGCGTAACGGCTACCCGACGGCGAAGTGCCCGAACAGGAGAAGCGCCAGACCGAGTGCGACGACGATGTTGACCACGGTGGCCGAGGCGAACAGCGCGATCGGCCGCCACCCAGCTTCGCGTAACCCCTTCAGCGAGAACTCGAGCCCGATCGAGACGAACGCGAAGATCAGGAACCAGGTGCGCAGGTCGTTGACCGTCGCGATCTCGGCCTTGCCGTCGCTCACCCACTGCAGGTACAGCGTGCCGATGATGGACGCGGCGATGAAGCCCAGCACGAACTTGGGGAAGCGCGCCCAGAATTCGCCGACCGTCGGCCTGGCCTCGTCCGCGCTTCGGCGCTCCACCTTCAGCGCGAAGTACGCGGTCAAGGCGATGGCGACGACGCCGATCAACGCGTTCTGGGTGGTCTTGACGATCGTCGCGATCTGCAGTGCGTTCTCGCCCGCGATGGCGCCGGACGCCGCGACCGCGGCCGTCGTGTCGATGTTGCCGCCGATCCAGGCGCCTGCGACAGCGTCGGACAGGCCGAACACTCCGGAAAGCCACGGCAGCAGGAAGATCGACGGCAGCGCGAACGCGATCACAAGCGACGCCGCGTAGGCCAGCTGCTCGCGTTTGGCCTGCACGGCCCCGGCCGCCGCGATGGCCGCGCTCACCCCGCAGATGGACACCGCGGACGCCAGCAATGCGCGAAGCTTGTCGTCGAGGCCGAGTCGGCCGCCGAGCCACCAGGTGAAGCCGAAGACGATCGAGATGAGCAGCAGCGCCTGGATGATCGCGGGACCCGCAGCGGTGACAAGCACCTTGAGGTTGATCGACGCGCCGAGCAGCACAAGGCCCGTCTTGATGAAGAACTCCGTCCGGAAGCCCCGCGACAACGCGTCACGCAGTGCCAGCTTGGTCAGCACGGCGTTGCCGAGCAGGCCCAAAGCGATGGCGTAGACCGGGAATTCGATCGACTTGGCGACCTTCGCCAGCGGTGTGCCCTTCGCCCATACGGGCACTTCCTGTTCGAGGAAGCGGGTCAGCGCGCCGAGGGCGACGACCACCAGCACACCGGCGATCGCATAGCCGAAGGCCGGCTTGCTCTCCGGCTCCTCCGCGGTGGTGCGCTCGGTGGCCTGTTCGGTCACGGGATCACGCTGCCGGGGATCGCGCCGACGAGCACCAACACCAGCAGTGCGAGCCCGACGATGACAGCGAGCCAGTCCTCGTTCATGCGCGCTGAGGTTAGTGTCGACGCGCTCCGTGGCGAACCGTTGCGATCACAGCGAATTCAAAGCCTTCACATACCCGCGAGCCGTTTGTTGACCAGTCGCTGCGCCCATGCCGGCGCGAAGCGGGTGGCGAGCGCCGACGTCTTCGTCTGCAGCCCGACGGGAAAGTGCACCTGGTGGATGGCGCGCCGCACGAACGACGGTTCGACGGCAGCGACGATCGCGTCGGCGACGTCCTGTGCCGTCAACCGGATGCCGAGCGACTGCGTCGTGCCGGTCGTGACGCCCTCGGTCATCGCGGTGTTGACGTACAGCGGCCACATCGCGATGACGCGGATGCCGTAGCGGCCCCACTCGATGTCGAGTGCCTCGGTGAGGCCCCGCACGAAGAACTTCGTCGCGCTG
>DATEIG010000058.1:0-3937 GCA_035279185.1 Mycobacterium sp. | reverse complement strand
TCGCTTCGACAACGAATACGCCCACTTGAAGGCGCTGATCGACGGCGGCGAGTTCGGCGAGCCGCTGCTGCTGCACTGCGCACACCGCAATCCGGCAGTGCCGCAGGGCTTCGACAGCGCGATGGTGGTCCGCGACTCGCTCGTGCACGAGGTGGACGTGACGCGCTTCCTGTTCGACGAGGAGATCGCCTCGATCCAGATCATCACGCCGGCACCGAACCCCGCTGCGCCACAGAGGCTCGCCGATCCGCAGATCGCGATCATGCGCACGGAGTCGGGCCGATTCGTCGACGTCGAACTTTTCGTCACCACCGGTGTGGCCTACGAGGTCCGCACCGAACTGGTCGGCGAGAAAGGCAGCGCGATGATCGGTCTCGACGTCGGGCTCGTACGCAAGGGCGCACCGGGTAACTGGGGAGGACGCATCACGCCCGGTTTCCGCGAACGTTTCGGTCAGGCCTACGACACGGAGTTCCAGCGCTGGGTCGACGCCGTTCACGCCGGGACGAACGTCGACGGCCCGGATGCGTGGGACGGCTACGCCGCGGCCGCGGTCTGCGAAGCCGGCGTCCAATCCCTGCACAGCGGCAGGCCCGTCGAGGTCCAGATCGTCGATCCGTCGTCAGTCAAGGGTCTGATTCGATGAAGATCGCGCTCGATCCCACACCGTTCCACCACGACTACGAGCTGCTCGACTTCCCGCGCCTGGTAGCGGAATTGGGCTACGAGTACCTGCAGCTGACCCCGCACCGCGACTTCATCCCGTTCTTCAACCACCCGCGCGCCGACGACGACCTCGTCGCACAGTTCCGGAAGAGATGCGCGGACGCGGGCGTCGGGATTGCCTCGGTGCTTCCGGTCCTGCGCTGGTCCGGGCCCGACGAGGACGCCCGCGAAGCCGCGGTGCGAAACTGGAAGCGCGTCGTGCAGATCACCGTCGACCTCGGTGTGAACGTCATCAACACCGAGTTCTCCGGGCGCCCCGAGCGCGCGGAGGAATCCGAGCGGGCATTCTTCCGGTCGATGGAGGAGCTGGTGCCCATCTTCGAGCGCGAAGGCATCGACGTCCGAATCGACCCGCACCCCGACGATTTCGTCGAGGACGGGATGGAGGCACTGCGCATCATCCGCGGCGTCAACTCCCCCAATATCGGCATGGTGTACGTCGCGTGCCACACCTATCACATGGGCGGCAACATGGCCGACATCATCCGCGCCGCAGGTAACAGGCTGCGGCTGGTGCACGTGGCCGACACCATGGACCACCACCGCAGCCATGGGCTGCGCTACATCACCAATCCCCCGGGCAATCCGGTGCGGGTGCATCAGCACCTGAAGATCGGCGACGGCGACATCGACTGGGACGAGTTCTTCGGCGCCCTGGCCGATATCGACTTCTACACCCGCCCCGACACGGTCATGGTGTCGTCCGTCTTCGCCGAGGACGAGTACGCCCATGAAGTGTCCCGCTATCAACTGAAGACCATGACCGACTACGTGAAGAAGCACGGACAGTAACGATCACCTTCTTCCGGCGACCCTGAGATGGCCGCCGAGTGTGGGGGCCGGGGGTTAACAGTGCCCGCGATGGCGCGGGCCACCCCCACACTCGACGGCGTCGTCAGTGAGTTCGTTACAGGACGTAGAGCATCTCCTGGTAGGTGGGCAGCGGCCACAGGTCGTCGGCCACAACGCCTTCCAAGCTGTCCGCCGCGGCGCGAACGTCCGCCATCGCGGGCAGCAGCACGTCGCGGGCGTGCATCGCCTCGCTGTAGGCATCGTCGGCGGAATGGTCGAGGCCTGACTTCAGCGCGGACAGCGCCGCCGTCAGCGCCTCTATCGGAGCCGAAACCTGCTCGAGCACAGCCATACTCGGCTCGACACCGGCCGCCTTCAGCGTCGCCACGTTCTGCGCGACCTCGGTCTGGTACCGCATCGCCGCAGGCAGGATCACCGTGGCACCCATCTCCATGGTCAGCTTGGCCTCGACCGCGACCGTCAACGCGTACTGCTCGAGCCGAACCTCGTAGCGGCTGTGCAGTTCCCGCTCGTTGAAGACCCCGTACTTCTCGAACACCTCGACCGCTTCGGGCTTGATCAACTCCGGGATCGCGTCCAGCGTCGTCTTGAGGTTCGGCAACCCGCGAGAGGCGGCCTCGATCTGCCAGTTCTCGGAGTAGCCGTCGCCGTTGAACACGACCGCACCGTGCTCGGTGATGACCTCGGTGAGCAGTTTCTGCACCGCGCCGTCGAAATCCTCGCCGCCGTCGACGGCCTTCTCGAGAATCGTCGCCATGTAGTCGAACGAGTCCGCCATGATCGTGTTCAAGACGATCATCGGCACCGCGACCGTCTGACCCGACCCTGGCGCGCGGAACTCGAATCGGTTGCCCGTGAACGCGAACGGGCTGGTGCGGTTGCGGTCACCGGGATCGGTCGGCAGCACCGGCAGGGTGTCGACGCCGATGAGCATGCTGCCCTTCTCCTTCGACGACGTCGCCTCGCCCTTGGCGATCTGGTCGAACACGTCGGCCAACTGCTCACCCAGGAAGATCGAGATGATCGCCGGGGGCGCCTCGTTGGCGCCGAGACGGTGGTCGTTCGTCGCCGACGCCACCGAAACCCGCAGCAGCCCACCAAATTTGTGCACCGCGCGGATGACCGCGGCGCAGAACACCAAAAACTGGGCGTTCTCGTGCGGGGTGTCGCCGGGAACGAGCAGCGAGCCCAGTTCGGCGTTGCCGACCGAGAAGTTCACGTGCTTGCCCGACCCGTTGACGCCCGCGAACGGCTTCTCGTGGAACAGGCACTCCATGCCGTGCTTCTTGGCGATCGTCTTGAACACCGTCATCAGCAGCTGCTGGTGGTCGGAGGCGATGTTGGCGCGCTCGAACATCGGCGCCACCTCGAACTGACCCGGCGCGACCTCGTTGTGCCGGGTCTTGGCCGGGATGCCGAGCTTGAACAGCTCACGCTCGGTGTCCATCATGAAGCCCAGGACGCGCTCGGGCACCGCGCCGAAGTAGTGGTCGTCGAACTCCTGACCCTTCGGCGGCTTCGCGCCGAACAGCGTCCGGCCGGCGTTGATCAGGTCCGGACGGGCCAGGAAGAAGTGCCGGTCGACGAGGAAGTACTCCTGCTCAGGCCCGCAGAACGACACGACATTCTGCGGGTCGTGGCCGAACAGTTTCAGGATGCGCTCGGCGTGCGTGCCCATCGCCTGCTGGCTGCGCAGCAGCGGCGTCTTGTAGTCGAGCGCCTCGCCGGTCATCGACACGAAAACCGTTGGGATGCAGAGCGTATTGCCGTTCGGGTTCTCGAGAATGTAGGCGGGGCTGGTGACGTCCCAACCGGTGTAGCCGCGCGCCTCGAACGTCGAACGCAGACCGCCGGACGGGAAACTCGACGCATCCGGTTCGCCCTGGATCAGCGTCTTGCCCGCGAACTCCGCCAGCGTCTGCCCGTCGGACACCGGCTCGAGGAAGCTGTCATGCTTCTCGGCCGTCAGCCCCGTCATCGGATAGAAGACGTGCGCGTAGTGGGTCGCGCCCTTGTCCAGGGCCCAGTCCTTCATCGCCGCCGCGACGGAGTCGGCGACGGCCGGGTCGAGCTTCGCCCCCTTCTCGATGGTGGCGACGATCGACTTGTACACCGACTTCGGCAGTCGGGACTGCATCTCCGCCTTGGTGAACACGTTCGATCCGAAGATCGCGCCCGGCGCCTCGGCCGGGTCGAAGGAGATGGCCGGGGGCGTGTACGCCTCGACGTTGTTGATGGCCTGGAGGCGCACCGCATTTCCACTCACGTTGGTTCCCTATCGCTGGTCGGCCACTTCGGCTCCATGGACGATTGACCGGCCAACCCTAGGAACGTTCGATGGCAAACTTGTTACGCCGTCGTCAACGGCGCAATTCGGGAGTGACTGCGCGGTGTCGCA
>DATEIG010000057.1:0-7930 GCA_035279185.1 Mycobacterium sp. | reverse complement strand
CGGCAACGTCGAGACCTCAGCTACCGCCGCCAACCGCCACCTACTACTGTGCATAGTCGAACGCGTCGGCCGAGCAGGAGGCATCTGGGTGAACCGCTTCAAATCGCGCAGTTCTGCCGTCACCGCGGCGCTGGCCGCGTGCGGGGTCGCAGCCGCTGTCACCCTGTCGGGGTGCAGCGCGGGCCAGATCTCCCAGACCGCAGGCCAGGAGGCGGCGGTCAACGGCACCTCAGCAACGGTCGGCAACGTGACGCTCCGCAACGTCCACCTGCGGGCGGCGCAGACGACCGACTACGTCCAACCGGGCGACGAGGTGGAGTTGCTGTTCGTAGCGTCCAACGAATCCCCGGACAGCGCCGACAAGCTCACCTCGATCACGTCCGACTTCGGCACGGTGGCGCTGTCGGGCGACACGTCGCTGCCTGCGATGGACGTCCTGGTGGTCGGCGAGCCCGACGGTCAGGTGGCCGCGCTCGAGCAGGCCGAGAAGGCGGACGCCGCCAAGGCCATGGTCGACATCAGCAAGCCCGTCACCAACGGGCTGACCTACGACTTCACCTTCACCTTCGAGAAGGCTGGTCAACTGACCGTGCCGGTGCCGATCTCCGCCGGTGAGTCGCCGCGCCGCGACAAGAGCGGCGAAGGCTCGCACGGCGGCGGCGACACGGGCGGCCACTGACGCTGTTCTGTCGGTGACGGCAGATACCGTCATCTCGTGGCCAAGGCGCGTTCGCAGTACCGCTGTTCGGAGTGCCACCACGTCATGGCCAAATGGGTCGGCCGCTGCCCGGACTGCGGCACGTGGGGCACCGTCGACGAGGTAGCTGTGCTGTCGGCGGTCAACGGCAAATCTGTGCGCAGGGCGGTCGCGCCGGCAACCCCTGCGGTGCCCATCAGCTCGATCGACCCCGGTGTCACCCGACACCACCACACCGGCGTCAGTGAACTGGACCGGGTGCTCGGCGGCGGCATCGTTCCCGGCTCGGTGACGCTTCTGGCGGGCGATCCCGGCGTCGGCAAGTCGACGCTGCTGCTCGAGGTCGCCCACCGCTGGGCGCAGGCGGGTCGCCGGGTGCTGTACCTGTCGGGCGAGGAGTCCGCGGGTCAGATCCGCATGCGGGCCGAACGCACCGGCTGCAGCCACGACGAGGTGTTTTTGGCCGCCGAGTCCGATCTGCAGACGGCGCTCGGCCACATCGACGAGGTCAAGCCGACCCTGGTGATCGTCGACTCGGTGCAGACGATGTCGACGACGGAGGCCGACGGGGTGACCGGTGGGGTCACCCAGGTGCGCGCGGTGACGACGGCGCTGACGATGACCGCCAAGGCCACCGGTGTGGCGATCATCCTCGTCGGCCATGTGACCAAGGACGGCGCGATCGCGGGTCCGCGGTCACTGGAGCACCTCGTGGACGTCGTGTTGCACTTCGAGGGCGACAAGACATCGACGCTGCGCATGGTGCGCGGCGTCAAGAACCGGTTCGGCGCGGCCGACGAAGTCGGCTGTTTCCTGTTGCACGACAACGGGATCGAGTGTGTCGCCGATGCATCCGGCCTGTTCCTCGACCAACGCCCTGTGCCCGTGTCGGGAACCGCGGTCACCGTTTCTCTCGACGGTAAGCGCCCCCTGATCGGAGAGGTGCAGGCGTTGATCGCGCAGCCGACGAACTCGTCGCCGCGGCGTGCGGTCAGCGGTATCGACTCCGCCAGGGCTGCGATGATCACCGCCGTGCTCGAGAAGCGGGCCTTCATGAAGGTCGCGCACTGCGACATCTACCTGTCCACGGTCGGCGGGATGCGGCTCACCGATCCGTCATCGGACCTCGCCGTCGCGCTGGCGATCGCGTCGGCCTACGCCGACCTCCCTCTGCCCACCACGGCCATCGCCATCGGCGAGGTCGGCCTCGCGGGCGATCTCCGCAGGGTCAGCGGCATGGATCGGCGCCTGGCTGAGGCGGCCAGGCTCGGTTTCACGTCTGCGGTGGTTCCACCCGGAGTGAAAACAGTCCCGTTAGGCTTACGGGCGATAGCGGCCGACAACATCAGCGCTGCCATGAGGGTGTTGAAGGACATCGCGGTGAAAGGCGGTCGCTGAAGAGGAGGGGCTGTGGCTGTGAAGGCGAGGCGCCGCAACGTGGTGCAGCTTGCCCGCCCCACACTGCGGGAGACCGTCGGCAGGCTCGCACCGGGGACCGCCTTGCGCGACGGCCTCGAGCGCATCCTGCGCGGCCGCACCGGTGCGCTGATCGTCCTCGGGTACGACGACAGCGTCGAGTCGATCTGCGACGGCGGCTTCTCACTCGACGTCGCGTATGCGCCGACCCGCCTGCGTGAGCTGTCGAAGATGGACGGCGCCGTCGTGCTCTCCAGCGACGGCACCCGCATTCTGCGGGCCAATGTGCAGTTGGTGCCCGACCCGTCCATCCCCACCGACGAATCCGGCACCAGGCACCGGTCCGCCGAACGCGCGGCGGTGCAGACCGGCTATCCGGTCGTGTCGGTGAGCCATTCGATGAGCATCGTGACCGTCTACGTCGCCGGCGAGCGACACGTGGTGCCCGACTCGGCGACGATTCTGTCGCGCGCCAACCAGACCATCGACACGCTCGAGCGCTACAAGTCGCGCCTCGACGAGGTCAGCAGGCAGCTGTCGACGGCGGAGATCGAGGACTTCGTCACGTTGCGCGACGTGATGACGGTGGTGCAGCGGCTCGAGATGGTGCGCCGGATCAGCCTCGAGATCGACGCCGACGTCGTGGAACTCGGCACCGACGGCCGACAGCTGAAACTCCAGCTCGAAGAACTCGTCGGCGACAACGACACAGCGCGTGAGTTGATCGTGCGCGACTATCACGCCAACCCCGACCCGCCGTCACCGTCGCAGGTGACGGCGACCCTCGAGGAGCTCGACGGGCTCTCCGACACCGAGCTGCTCGACTTCACAACGCTGGCAAGGGTCTTCGGCTATCCGTCGACTGCGGAGGCGCAGGATTCCGCGATGAGTTCCCGCGGCTACCGCGCGATGGCAGGCATCCCGCGACTGCAGTTCGCGCATGTGGATCTGCTGGTGCGGTCCTTCGGGTCGCTGCAGGGGCTGCTCGCCGCGAGCGCCAACGATCTGCAGAACGTCGACGGCATCGGCTCGATGTGGGCACGCCACATCCGCGAGGGTTTGTCGCAGCTCGCCGAGTCGACGATCGCCGACCGGCTGGCTTAACCCGCCGGGGCGGGCGCCGGCTCGACCGGCGGTGCACCGTCCGCGGGCGCGGGGGCCTCCGCTTGCGGCGCGGGTTGGGCGAGCACGAACGGAACGGTCGCCGATCTGAGATTGCCCAGTTGGACGATCAGGTTGTAAGTGCCCGGCCCGATCGGTTGGCGCGGCAGCGGGCATCCCGGGGCGGACCCCATGCCGGTCCAGGTGACCTCGGTGGTCACCTGCTCGCCCGGATTGAACGTCTTGACCAGCGTCTCGTTCGACGGCGCGCAGTCGAGGTTCGACCACAGCCGGGTGTTGTCCAGGCCGTAGACGTAGGCCGCCAGCACGGCGGCACCCACGTCGCGCTTGCACGCGACAAGGCCGATGTTCGTGACGACCATCGTGAACTTCGGCTGGTCCCCGACCACGTACTCGGGCTGGCTGCTGATTCCCTTGACGGCCAGTGTCGAGTCCGGGCAGTCGTCGCCTTCCTTCAGCACGGGTGGCGGCGTGACAGCCGCCGTGGGCGTCGGAGTCGGGGCGGGTGCGGCCGCAGGCGGCGGCACGACGGGCGACTTGACCTCGGGATTCTCGCCGGGCAGCGGTGTCGGCGCCGCGGCGGGCGACGGAGCCGGCTTGTCGGCGTTCTTCGCCTCACCGCCCGACGTGTTCATCACGACCATGACCACCACCGCGGCGATCACCCCGATGACGAGCACCGCGATCCCTATCGCGAGGGCTCTGCGGCGCCAGTAGATCTGGGTGGGAAGCGGGCCATGCGGCTCTAGATCCAACACAGATTCACGGTAAGGCCAGGTCACGCACAATCGTCCGAGGTTAACCGGCGTGTCGCCGACGAGCGCTTGCGCGAGGAGCAGACAGTACGACGAGCGCTTGCGCGAGGAGCAGACAGTACGACGAGCGCTCGCGCGAGGAGGGGACAGTCCGGCTAGCCTTCGCCGATATCGCCCAGATGGTCGCGCAGAACCGCCCGGCCGTCGGCGAGGTGGTAGGTGACTCCGGCGATCGCCAACGTGCCGTTGTCGAGCCGTTCGGCGATCGCGGTCGAGCGGCTGCGCAGTTGGGCGGCGGTCTCGATGACGTGCCTGGCCTCGAGTTCGTCGACCCGGCTGAGCCCTTCCTTACGGCCGACGAGGATGGACGGCGTGACCCGTTCGACGACGTCGCGGACGTAGCCGCCGGGCACCTCGCCCTCATCGAGCGCCGTCACGGTGGCCTTGACCGCCCCGCAGCTGTCGTGGCCGAGCACGACGATCAACGGCACATTCAGCACCGTCACCGCGAACTCGATCGAACCGAGAACAGCCGAATCGATCACGTGGCCCGCGGTGCGGACCACGAACATGTCGCCGAGGCCCTGGTCGAAAATGATCTCGGCGGCCACCCGGCTGTCCGCGCATCCGAACAGCACGGCCGTCGGCTTCTGTCCCTCCGCGAGCGCGGCCCGATGCTCGATGCTCTGGCTCGGATGCTCGGGCTTCCCGGCGACGAATCGCTCGTTACCCTCTTTGAGTGCCTTCCAAGCAGTTACCGGGTTCGTATTGGGCATGGCCGTCATTCTGCCTCAGCGATTCATGATCGATTCGACCGAGCTTGTGGGGTGGTACGAGCGCGAACAGCGCGACCTCCCCTGGCGCAGGCCCGGCGTCACGCCGTGGCAGGTTCTCGTCAGCGAATTCATGCTGCAGCAGACGCCGGTGGCACGGGTTGAGCCGATCTGGTTGGCCTGGGTCGCGCGCTGGCCGACGCCATCGGCGACGGCGGCGGCCAGCGCGGCGGACGTCCTGCGCGCGTGGGGCAAGCTCGGCTACCCGCGGCGCGCGAAGCGTCTGCACGAATGCGCGACGGTGATCGCCGCCGAGCACGGTGATGCGGTGCCGTCCGACGTCGAGACGCTGTTGTCGCTGCCGGGAATCGGTGCATACACCGCGCGTGCGATCGCCTGCTTCGCCTACCGGCAGCGGGTGCCCGTCGTCGACACGAATGTGCGGCGGGTGGTGGCCAGGGCCGTGCACGGAAGGGCTGATGCGGCCGCACCATCGTCACCGCGCGACCTCGCCGACGTCGAGGCGCTGTTGCCGAATGACGATGAGGCGCCGCAGTTCTCGGTGGCCCTCATGGAATTGGGCGCGATGGTCTGCACCGCACGGTCGCCGCGCTGCGGGATCTGCCCGCTGAGCGTCTGCACATGGCGGTCGGCCGGCTTCCCGGCGGCCACCGGGCCTGCCCGCCGGGTGCAGAAGTATGCGGGCACCGACCGCCAGGTGCGGGGACGCTTGCTGGATGTGTTGCGGGACAACGATTCTCCGGTGACCCGCGCCGAACTCGATGTTGCCTGGATGACCGACACGGCGCAGCGCGACCGCGCGTTGGACTCGCTGCTCGTCGACGGACTGGTCGAGCAGACGGCGGACGGCCGTTTCGCCCTTGCCGGCGAGGGTGAGTCGCTAGCCTGAGGCGGTGGCGCAGGCCCCGCGAACCCGCTACGCGAAGTGCGGCGACCTGGACATCGCCTACCAGGTTCTCGGCGATGGTCCGGTGGATCTGCTGGCGCTGCCGGGCGCGTTCGTGGCCTTCGACATGATTGATTCCGAGCCGGCGCTCTACCGATTTCACCGGCGCCTCGCCTCGATGGCCAGGGTGCTGCGGTTCGACCATCGCGGAATGGGCGCATCATCGCGCCCGAGGTCGAACGAGTCGACGGGAGTGGATGGCTGGGCGGAAGACGCCATAGCCGTGATGGACGCCGCCGGGTCAGAGCAGGCCACGATCTTCTGCTCGGGCTGGTCGGCCATGACCGCGGTGACGGTGGCTCACAGGTGCCCCGACAGGGTCCGCAGTCTGGTCATCGTGAACGGATCAGCCCGCGTCGCATGGGCGCCTGACTACCCCATCGGCGTCGATGCGAAGGCCGGTGATCCGTGGAGGACGGTCGCGCTCGACCCCGACGCGGTCGAGCAGGGTTTCGACGTCCTGAGGGTCATCGCCCCGACGACCGCGGGCGACGATGCCTTCCGACGCTGGTGGGATCAAGCCGGGAATCGTTCACAGTCCCCGAGCGAGGCTCGCGCAACCGTCGAGATCCTCGCCTCCGTCGATGTGCGGCACACACTGAGCGAGATCAAGGCGCCGACGTTGGTCATGCATCGGAGAGACGCGGTGATGATTCCCGTCGAGCACGGGCGTTACCTCGCCGAGCACATCCCCGGGGCTCGTTACGTCGAGGTGCCCGGAACGGACACCCTGCACTGGACGGACAACGCCGCCGTCATCCTCGACGAGATCGAGGAATTCGTCACCGGCGCACGCATCGGCCTGGACGCCGAACGTCTGCTCACCACAATCGTTTTCACCGATATCGTCGGGTCGACGAGCCGCGCGGCCGAGCTCGGCGATCTGCGCTGGCACGACCTGCTCGACAACCACGACCGAATCATTCGCAACCAGCTGCAGAGGTTCTCGGGACGAGAGGTCAACACCGCGGGCGACGGGTTCGTCGCCACCTTCACCAGCCCCAGCGTTGCGATCGCCTGCGCCGAGGCGACCGTCGACGCCGTCCGCGCGCTCGGCATCGAGATCCGGGTCGGCATTCATGCGGGCGAGGTCGAACTGCGCGGCGCCGACATCGCCGGCATGGCCGTGCACATCGGCGCCCGTGTTGCCGCCCTCGCCGGACCGGGTGAGGTGCTGGTCTCGTCGACGGTGCGCGAGATCGTGACCGGCTCGCGGCGGTCGTTCACCGAGCGCGGCGAGCACGACCTCAAGGGTGTGCCCGGACGCTGGCGGGTATACGCGTTGTCGCGCAGCTGATTTCAGGCGGTTTGCGCGCAGTCCGAATCGCACGCGAAGCTGCGGCGGTAGTCCGAGGGCGTCACGCCGATGATGCGGCGGAAGTGGTGACGAAGCAGTGTGGCCGTTCCGAAACCGGACCTGTCGGCGATCTGGTCGATGTCCATGTCGCTCTCCTCGAGCAGACGCCTCGCGTACAGCACCCGCTGGTCGGTCACCCACTGCATCGGCGTGGTGCCGGTCTCGTCGACGAACCGCCGCGCGAAGGTGCGCGCGGACATGTTCGCACGCTTGGCGAGTGTCGCCACCGTGTGCGGCTTGTCCAGGTTGCCCAGGATCCAATCCAGATGCGGGGCAAAGCGTTCCGAACATCGAACCGGAATCGGCTGATCGATGTACTGCCGTTGCCCGCCGTCGCGCTGCGGTGGCACCACCATCCGGCGGGCGATCTTGTTGGTGATCTCGCTGCCGAGCTCGCGGCGGACAAGGTGCAGGCACGCATCGATGCCCGCCGCGGTGCCCGCGCTCGTGATGAGGTTTCCGTCGTCGACGAACAGCACATTGCGGTCCACTCGGGCGGTCGGGAAGCGGCGGGCCAGGTCGTCGGCGTGCATCCAGTGGGTGGTGCACGGCCTGCCGTCGAGCAGTCCGGCCTCGCCCGCGACGAAGGCGCCGGAGCAGACGGTCAAGATGATCGCGCCCGCTTCGGATGCGGCCCTGACGGCCTCGAGCGCCTCGGGTAGGTACTCGGACCCTCCGATCGCGGGGATCGCGACGAGGTCGGCGCCGACAAGCTCGTCGAAGCCGTGGTCAGGGGTGAGGGAGGCGCCGACCGAGGTTCGGATCGGCTTGCCCGGTTCCGGTCCGCAGACCTTGAAGTCGAAGTTCGGCACCCCCTCAGCGGAGCGGTCGATCCCGAAGACC
>DATEIG010000056.1:0-5095 GCA_035279185.1 Mycobacterium sp. | reverse complement strand
CCGACCGGAAACCTGGACAGCCATTCGTCGACGGAAGTCCTCGAGGTGCTCCGCTCGCTGTCGGTCGAAGACGGCGCGGCCGTCGTCATGGTGACCCACGACCAGGCCGCGGCGAGTTACGGCACCCGCGAA
Organism: Mycobacterium sp.; assembly: GCA_035279185.1. Taxonomy (GTDB): domain Bacteria; phylum Actinomycetota; class Actinomycetes; order Mycobacteriales; family Mycobacteriaceae; genus Mycobacterium. Next base: position 4,963 of record DATEIG010000056.1, on the reverse strand, counting down.
CTGCGTGTGGTCGACGGACGCGCGCGCCTGGCCGACGCCGTACTGGAGCCGTGATGCGACGGCCGCGGGCCGCGCTCGTGACGTTCCGGCGCGTTCACCTCGCCGCGCTGATCGCGGACTGGCGCCGCACGCTGCTCAGCGTCATCGGGGTGTCGATCGGGGTGACGGTCGTCCTCGGTGTCCTCGTTCTCAAGTCCGAACTGACGCGTCCGTTCGACTCGTTCGGTCCGTCGCTTGCGCACGCCGCCGATGCGGGCGTCGTCGAAGTCACCCCCAACGTCAGCGGACGACTGCCGCTCGCGACCGTCGACCGGTTGCGCGCCGACGTGCCCGACGCCGAAGCGGTCATAGGTGTGGTGGCCGGCTTGTCGCCGGTTGACGTGGCGGGCCGTTCGCACGGGTTCTTCCTCCTCGGCGGCTCCTGTCAGATCGAGCTGCTGGTCGGGTCGTTCGACTGCGAGCGGCGCGCACACGACCAGCCCGCGGCCGCCGGTCCCGGTGTGCCACTGATGGTTCCGGCCGCCATCGCCCAGCGACACGGCTTGACGCTCGGCGACGAGTTGAGCATTCCGGGCCTGCCCGCCGGTTCGGCCCACCTCGGGTGGACGTTTCCCGAATTCGACCGGGTCGAGGGCATCAACGACGGCTACGTGTTGCTCGCTCCGTCGACGGACATCGCCGCGAGCCTGCTGGGCTCGCCCGGCTACGCAACGGCCGCGTTCGTCGTGCCGAAACCCGGAACGGACACAGCGGCGGCTGTCGACCGCGTCATCGCGGGCGTCGCGACGGCCGGGCCGCCCCGCCCTCGTCAGCCCGCGGTGTTCGAGAACGCGACACAGAGCTTCAATCTGAATGTGTTGGCCGGCATCCTGATCGGCTTCCTCATCTCGTTGAACACCGTGCTGCTCGCCGTCGAGGACCGGCGGACGGTGATGGGGACCGTCGGCGCCATCGGCGCCAGGCCGACAGGGCTGCTCGGCGGGATGCTCGGCGAGGGCGCGGTGCTCGGTGTGCTCGGCGGGTTGCTGGGCGTGCCCGGCGGGTTCCTGCTCGGCACGTACCTGGTCGACCGCTTCGGGCAGGCCATGATGGCAGGCTCCGGCGGCAGCATCGGCACGCACTTCTCGCCGAGCCTGATAGCGGTCGGGGCGGCCGCGGGTATGACCTCCGGCATCCTCGCGATGACCGGACCCGCGCTTCGCCTCTTCCGCGAGGGACCGCTGGCGTCGATGGCAAGCGTCGGCGGGGTGCAGCGCGCGAGGAGGATTCCCGCGTGGCCCCTGCTCGTCGGCGTCGCCGCGTTGGTGGGCGCCGTCATCCTGTTGCGGGTCTTCGAGCACGGATCGCTTCCGCTGAACGCAGGCATCAACGGAATGGCCCTGGGACTCTTGGGAATCGTGTTGGTGACGGCGTGGGGGGCGCCGCGCGTTGCCGCGCTCGCGACGGCGCTCCTGACCGCCGTGCGGCCCGCGATCGGTCGCCCGCTGGGTGCCGACGTCCGGCGATACACCCTGTTGTTCGCGCTGTCGGCCGCGCTGCTCGCCGAGGGCACCAGCGGGGCCATCGGATCGCACAGCATGCAGCTGCTCGGGACGGCGCAGATGGCCGCGCAGAAGGCCGACCGGCTACCCAACGCGCTGCTGGTCGCGCCGCAGTCGGTGCTCGACCAGCGCGACGGCTGGCTCTCCGACGCCACGTTCGACATGGTGACCGGCGCCGTAGACGGCCGAAGCGTGGCGTCGCGGTGGCGGGCCACGATCTCGTCGGGGACGTCGTCGCGCATCGTCGCCGGGGTCACTCCCGGCGACTGGTACAGCCGGGCGCTGTACGAACCGACCAATGCCCCTGACACGTTCTGGAAGAGCTTGCAAGACGGGCGAATCGGGCTGAGTGAGATCGCCGCCAGCCGGCTCGGCGTCACCACGGGCGACACCGTCGAACTGCCCACGGCCGGCGGGCTGAAGCGGTATGAGGTGGCGGGGATCTTCCGGCCACAGATGATCAACGACGCCGCCGTCGGAGACATCGTCCTGACGTCCGAGCCCGTTGCTCGTGCCGACTGGGCTGCGGTCCGCGACCAGATCGCCGTCGACTATCCCTCCGCCGCAGCGGCATCCGCGCACCGATCGGATCTGCAACTCCTCGGCCCGGGGTTGGTGGTGTACGACAACGAGCGGTGGCGGACGGAGGCCACGGCGGGGATCACCCGGTTCCTCGAGCCGTTCACGATCGCCGGGTACGTCGTGATGATCGCCGCGGGCTTGAGCCTGCTGAACGTGTTCCTGCTGGGTCTCGTGCAGCGCACGCGCGAACGGGCCGCGTTGCGTGCCATCGGGATGACGGCCGGCCAGGAACAGGCCGTCATCGTCGCCAACGCCGCCGTGCTCGCCGCACTGGTCGCCGGGTTCGCGATCCTCGGCGGCCTGGGCATGACCTACCTCTGGTCGCTCGGGTCGCCCGTGTTCTACGGCGTCACCATCGAATGGGGCGCACTGCCCGTGGCGTTGCGAACGGGAGTCGGAGCGGTGTTCGTTCTCGTCCTTGCCGCAGCGGTGTATCCGGTGTTCCACGCGCGACGACTCGAGGCGGTCGACGTGCTGCGCAGCACCTGACGCTGCGATGAACTAGACACCCACGTGGCGGTGCGGCCGCGGGATATCGTCACCCGCGTGCCTGAACCGACGCAGGTGGTCCTGAATCCGGGGACTCGTCATCGCCTCGAAGTCCCTCGGCGGCAGCATGATTCGGAACACCATTCCCCTGCCGTCCAAGCCCTCGATGAGGACGCCGTGCCCGGCAACCGGCACGCTCAACACCGCACAGTAGGTGACGGGAGCGCCCTGGAACCGGATGCGATGCACGCCGAAGCCAGTCACGTTCGTGATGAGCGGATTCCACTGAGCCGGATCGAAGCCCACAGCCACGCAGCGCGCACCGCGCCAGAAGCCGACCGCGTCGAAGAACTGTTGGTTGACGCGCATGTCGCAGTATTCGTCGAAGCGGTCAAGGCCGTGACGGATGCTTTCGGCGATCGAACGCGCGGTCTCCCGCCGTCGCATGTCGACGTTCAGCGCGGACAGGATGTTCCCGGCCAGCATCGGGTCGAGATCACACCGATGGCGGGCGTTGACCGGTACGGCAAGGATGCGGCGCCGCACCCGGGGATCGGCGGTCATCAGCGCCTCGCACACGTGCCCGCACACGATGTCGTTGGTGGACAACCGTATTCGGCTGTCACAGGCGCCGCGCATCCGCGCGATCTCATCGTCGCCGAAATACAGGGTCAGCGTCTTCAACCTGCGACCGTTCACGGCCAGCTGCAGTAGGCTCCTGGCAGCCTCGACCAGCCCCAGGCAGCGCACACCCGGCTCGCGTGCTCCACCGCTGGGCAGATGAGCGTCGAGGTAAGCGGCGCGGTCGGAGGCGATCACCGGCTCACCGACGGACTCACCGGAGATAGCGGCCGCCCAGGCCTTCATCAAGAGCATCAACGTGGCCATGTCGCCGATCGCGTGGTGGAAGGACACCCCGATCGCGGTGGCTCCGTCGGCGAGATGGGTGATCCGCACCGTGCACAGGGCGCCGAACCCCCACCGCGCCACGGGCCCGTTGACCGGGTCGACGAGCCAGCCGCCGCCGCCCTGCGTCGTCGATCTGATCGCCTCGTCGAGCGTGCGATCCGACGACGCCGAGGTGAACGGCACGCCTTGGCCCCGGCATCGGATGTGCAGAGCGCCGCGGCGCATGGCCAGTCGTCCGGCGTAGACGGGCAGACTCGTCAGTGCCTGCGCGAAGGCATCTTCGAGCACGGCCGTGTCGAGGCTGCGCCGGACGAAGAACACGAGGTGGTTCGCGATGTTCGAGAGCACGACATCGGTGACGTTGCAGCGGATGTCGAGCTTGCGCACGCGCGTCGGCCTGATCGTCTGAGTTGACATGGTGGCTACCTCCTGCGGGTGAGGGCGACGCGGCCGCCGCGTCTGGGGTAGAACGTGACACCCCGGAAGTGCGCCGTCTCGGCAGCGGACGAGTCGGTGTGGATCTCGAAGTTCTGCAGCACCGTCCGCAGCACGATGTCGATCTCGTTGAGTGCGAAGTCAGCGCCCATGCATCGGCGCGCCCCGTTTCCGAACGCCAGCCAGGCAGGCGCAGGCTGCTTGCTGTTCACGAAGCGGCCGGGATCGAACCTCTCGGGGTGCGTGAAGATCTCGGGGTTCTCATGCAGGTCGGCGAGGCTCACGAAGAGGTTGCGGCCACCCGGGATGCGCCACTGGCCGAGGTCGAAATGCGGTGCGCTGACCCGGCGGCCGGGGAGGTCGATGACGGGCCGCGTCCGCAACACCTCGAGGATCGTCGCCCGGCGGAACTCGCCGCCGCCACCGTCGATCTCCTCGCTCAACGCCGCGACCACATCCGGGTGGCGCCGCAGCCGTTCGAACGTCCAACTCAAGGCCGCCGTCGTGGTCTCGTGGCCGGCACCGATCAAAGTCACGAGTTCATCGCAGATGTCCTGCCGCGACATCCCGGTTCCGTCTGCCGGCGTGCCGCGCAGCAGCGACGCCAGGACGTCCGTACGCTGGTCGAGTCCAGGATCCGTTGCGGCCCTGTCGATCAGCGCTCCGATGACCTCGTCGAAAGCGTTGCGGACGCGGTCCATCCGGCGCCACGGACTGAACCGCGCAGACCGCAGCCTCGGCACCGGCATGAACTTCACCATGGCCGACCCGTACTGCGCGTAGCGCGGCACGATGTCGCGCAGCGCGACCAGTTCGTCGCCTTCGGCGCCGAAGACGGTTCTCAGGATCACGTTCAACGTGATCCTCCTCATCGGTTCGAGGATGCGGAACTCCTCGCCGTCGGGCCACGTGGCGCTTTCACGCACCGTCTCGTCGACGATGACCGCCTCGTGATGGCTCAGGCTCCGGCCGTGAAAGGCGGGTCCGAGGAGTCGCCGCCTGTCGTG
>DATEIG010000055.1:0-9241 GCA_035279185.1 Mycobacterium sp. | reverse complement strand
GTACGCCTTGACCTTGTGCAGTGTGCTCATCGCTGGACCCTTCTTGCGTGATGCCTGTGATGAAGATGTGACTGGAGTGACTACTCATGGTGACGTTAGAGGACGTTGCCCCAATAGCGCGGTACCGACACGCACACACGTCGAACCATGTTGGACTGCCACCTCGAGGTCGCTGGACATCCCGGCCGACAGCTCGAGGCGCTGCTGGTAGAAGGTTTGTACCCGCTGGTGTTCGGTCTGCAAACGCGCGAAGGCCTCATCGGCTTCCGAACCGAGCGGCGGGACCGCCATCAATCCGACGAACTCCAACCCCTGCGCCGAATCAGCCTGCGCGCACAGTCCGTCGACGAGATCGGGTGCGGCGATGTCGACTCCCCCGCGATCCGGGTCGCCGTCAAGGCTCAGCTGGATGTAGACGCGCAGCGGATCGGACCGCGCACCCTCGGCGAGCGCGGCCGTCGACGCCTTGTCCAGTGCGGCGATCAGTCTGGCGCTGTCCACCGAGTGTGCGGCGTAGGCCCAGTTGGCGATCGAGCGCGCCTTGTTGCGCTGTATCCGCCCCACCATGTGCCAGCGAATCGGCGAAGCGAGCCCCGCGGAATTGCATTCGGCCGATTTCGCGACCGCTTCCTGTTCGCGCGATTCCCCAAATGCGTCGCAACCCAATTTCGTCAGAATGAGAACGTCGGTTGCTGGGAAGAATTTCGTAATCGGGAGTAATTCAATTTCGTCACTGTTACGACCCGCGGCTTTGGCAGCGTCGGACAGTCGTTCGCGCACCGCCGTCAGCGCGTCGGCGAGTTCGGCCTCCCGCGAGGTTGCCATCGGCCGGCTACTCGATCCACACCACGGACGCCAGGCGCCCGGTGGGGGCGTCACGGCGGTGGCTGAACAGGTTGGGGTCGTCCATCGTGCAGCGCGGATCGGCATCGATGGCGGTGACGCCCAAACCCGTTAGCTGCCGGGCGATTCCGGCGCGCAGGTCCAGCCCGGGCGTGCCCCTCGACGTTGTGGTCCTACTGCCGGGCAGCGCCGCCTCGACCTCTTCGGCCATCGCTTCGGGCACCTCGTAATTGCGGCCGCTCACCGACGGCCCGAACAGCACGGAGATGTCGCCGACATCGGCACCGGCGTCGCACATCGCCTCCACGGCGCGCGCCACCACGCCGAGTTGCGCGCCGACGCGGCCCGCGTGAACGGCGGCCACCACCCCGGCGCGGGCGTCGGCCATTAATACCGGAACGCAATCGGCCGTTACGACCGCCAATGCCAATCGCGGCTCCGTCGTGACCAATCCGTCGGTGTCGTCGACGGCGGCGTTGCGGCGGCCGTCGACCCGCACCACCCGGTCGCCGTGCACCTGGTTCATCCACACGACCGCATCGGCGTCCAGCCCGATGGCCGACGCCAGCCGCTTCCGGTTGGTGGCGACGGCGGCCGGATCGTCGCCCACATGGTCGCCGAGGTTGAACGTGTCGTAGGGCGGCGCCGAGACGCCGCCGGCGCGGGTGGTGGTCACGCGCCGAACCCGAACACTCACAGTCCCAGTATCACCGGGGCCGGTTCGGGCCTCAGTGCCGCATGAAGGGCGGGACGTCGACGTCGTCGTCATCGTCGCCGCCACCGATGCTGACCGTGGCCCCGTTGGTGTGCACCGGGACGCTGGCGGCGTCGGCCGGTTCGAAGAGCGACGAGGTCACCTTCCCGGCCTTGGCGGGCGCGATGGCCTGTCCGTTGCCGACCACCGGCTTTCGGCTAGGCCCGGCCGCGTCGAAGCCCGCGGCGATCACGGTGACCCGCACCTCGTCGCCGAGCGAGTCGTCGATCACGGTGCCGAAGATGATGTTGGCCTCGGGGTGCGCGGCGTCCTGCACCAGCGACGCGGCCTCGTTGATCTCGAAGAGGCCGAGGTCGCTGCCGCCCGCAATGGACATGAGCACACCCTGCGCACCCTCCATGGACGCCTCGAGCAGCGGAGAGTTGATGGCGATCTCGGCCGCTTTGAGCGACCGTCCGTCGCCGCGTGCCGAGCCGATGCCCATCAATGCCGTGCCCGCGCCCGACATGATGCCCTTGACGTCGGCGAAGTCGACGTTGATCAGGCCGGGCGTGGTGATCAGGTCGGTGATGCCCTGCACACCGTTGAGGAGCACCTCGTCGGCGCTGCGGAACGCGTCCATCAGCGACACGGCGGCGTCGCCCATCTGCAGCAGGCGGTCATTCGGGATCACGATGAGCGTGTCGCAGCTCTCGCGCAGTGCGGAGATGCCCGACTCGGCCTGGTTGCTCCGCCGCTTGCCCTCGAACGAGAACGGCCTCGTCACCACGCCGACCGTGAGCGCACCGAGCTTGCGTGCGATGGTGGCGACGACGGGTGCGCCGCCGGTGCCGGTGCCACCGCCCTCGCCTGCGGTGACGAACACGATGTCGGCTCCGCGGAGCAGTTCCTCGATGTCGTCCTTGGCGTCCTCGGCGGCCTTTCGACCGACCTCGGGATCGGCGCCGGCGCCGAGTCCGCGGGTGGAGTCGCGGCCGACGTCGAGCTTGACGTCGGCATCGCTCATCAACAACGCCTGCGCGTCGGTGTTGATCGCGATGAACTCGACGCCCTTCAGCCCCACCTCGATCATCCGGTTGACGGCGTTGACGCCGCCGCCGCCGATGCCGACCACCTTGATGACGGCGAGGTAGTTGTGCGGGGGGGTCATCGCGGTCGCCCTTCCTCCCTGGTTGCTGATGGGGCGCGAACGCTTGAGCAAACTCTCAACCTCAACAAGAGGTTTATAGTTATGTCAAGTTGATCCGCGCAAACAGAACGGTAGGGCGAGGCCAACCACTATCCATGCAGGCGCGCCGACGAAAACGCCGGGAATTTCCGGCCGTTCCGAGTGGACCCCGTCACTTCACCGTCGGCAAATCGGGGCTCGACACGTCGTAGGTGTGACCCGGCTGGGTCAGCAGCGCGGCGAGTTTCTGCGCCTTCTCCTCGGTGCGGTCGGTGGTGCCCCACACCACTTCCCTGCCGTCCACCAGCGTCAGCGTGATCGACGCGACCGACGGCGCCGACACCCGTGCGACCTGCCCGGCCACCTCGGGACGCAGCGCGGTCATCACGTCGAGCGCCGCTCTGGTCGACGGATCGCTCGGGCCGGGATTGTCCACGTCGAGGTAGGGCAGGTTCGGCGGCGGCGGGCCGGTGGCGAAATCCACGCCGTCGCGGTCGAACAGGTGCGGCCCGTCGGGAAAGTCCTTGACCACCACCGGCACCCGTTCGACCACCGTGATACGCAGGGTCGACGGGTACTCGCGCTGCACCCGCGCCGTCGCGATCCGGCGGATGGCGGCCACCCGCTCGGCGACGTCGTCGGTGTTCACCTGTAGAAGCGGCGTGCCTTGTTTGACGCCCGCGGCCGCGATGATCTCGTCCTGCGACACGGCACCGACACCGGTGATGACGACGTTTCTCGCCGCCATGATCGGCGTGAAGTACAAGAGCAGCCCGAGCCCGACGAACAGCACGACGAGCGCGACTGTCCACACGACCAGTTTCAGACCCCGGACTTTGCCTCGCCCAACGGGTTTCGCGTCCTCGGTCGCCTTGCCCTCAACCCGGCGCTTGGCGTCGCGGCGCGCCTGCTCGATGGCGACCGCACGGGCCTGGGCCTCCCGGCGCGCTTCCCGTTCGCGCCGCGCCTTCCGGCGCGGACCCTCGAACTCCTCGACAGGCTCCTGCTCGTCGGCCGGCGGTGTCGGCGGGTCGGGTTCGGCCGTCGCCCCGGCGCCGCCCTCCTCCGGCTCGGTCACGACGCGCCCGTCTCGGGTCCGCGCGGCGGCGCCGACCGGTTCGCGCGCGCCGCGAGCGCCTCGACGATCTCCGGGCCGAGCATCGTGACGTCGCCCGCCCCCATCGTGATGACCACGTCGCCGGTGCGCACCGCCTTGGCGACCTCGTCGGCGACGGCGGAGAAGTCAGGCAGGTAACGCACGGGCTTGGTCACGTGTTCGGCGACACTGGCCCCGCTGATGCCCGCCATCGGCTGTTCCCTCGCGGCGTACACGTCGAGCACGAACACCTCGTCGGCGATGTCCAGTGCCTCCCCGAAGTCACGGGCGAATGCCGCTGTGCGCGAATACAAGTGGGGCTGGAACACCACCACCGCGCGGCCGCGGCCACTCTGCTCGGTGACGGTGCGCACCGCGCCCAGCGTGGCGCGCACCTCGGTCGGATGGTGGGCGTAGTCGTCGAACACCCGCACGCCGTGGGCCGTGCCGACCAGCTCGAAGCGGCGCCGGACACCCTCGAAGCCGGCCAGTCCGTCGATCACGCTCTCGGCGGGCGCTCCCACGTCGACCGCTGCGAGCAGCGCGCCAAGCGCGTTGAGCGCCATGTGCCTCCCCGGCACCGACATCCGCATCGCCCGCTGATGCTGTTCGCCCGCGAGCTGGATGTGGGCGACCGCGCCGGTGTTCTGCTGTTCCCAGCTGACCAGCCTGCCCGCCAGGTCGTCGCGGTCGTCGCTGCCGTAGCGCAACACCCGGATGCCGAGCGCCGCGGTGCGTTCGGCCAGTGCGGCGGCACCGGGGTCGTCGGTGCAGACCACCAGGGCGCCGCCGGGCGCCAACCGCTCGACGAAGTCGTCGAACACCGCGCCGTAAGCCTCTGCGCTGCCGAAGAAGTCGAGGTGGTCGGCTTCGATGTTGGTGACCACGGCGACGTTGGGCCGGTACTCCAGCAGCGAGCCGTCGCTCTCGTCGGCCTCGGCGACGAAACAGTCACCGCTGCCGTGGTGGGCGTTGGTTCCGGCCTCTCCGAGATCACCGCCGACGGCGAACGACGGATCGAATCCACTGTGCTGCAACGCGACGATGAGCATCGACGTGGTCGTGGTCTTGCCGTGGGTGCCGGTGACCATCAGGGTCGTGTAGCCGTCCATCAGCCTGGCCAGCACCACGGGTCGCATGATCACCGGGATGCCGCGGCGCCTGGCCTCGACGAGTTCGGGGTTCGTCTTGGGGATCGCGGCGTGGGTGGTCACCACGGCGGTGGGGCCGCCGGGAAGCAGGTCGAGCGACGACTCGTCGTGGCCGATGCGGATCACGGCGCCGCGCGCTCTCAGCGCGGCCACCCCGCGCGACTCCTTGGCGTCGGACCCCGACACCAGCCCGCCGCGGTCGAGCAGGATGCGGGCGATGCCGGACATCCCCGCACCGCCGATGCCGACCATGTGCACCCGCGTGAGCTCGTCGGGCAGCGGCATGGCGCTCATCGGCGCGACTTCCGGCTGCGCGCCACCTCCAGCGCGACCTCGGCGACCTTCTCGGCGGCGTCACGGTGTCCCGCAAGAGCCGCGGCAGCGGTCATCGCGGCCATCCGCGATGTGTCGCTGAGCAGGCCGACGACGGTGTCGGCCACGAACTCCGGGGTGAGGTCGGCGTCGTCGACGAGCAGGCCGCCGCCCGCGTTGACGACGGGAAGCGCATTGAGCCGCTGTTCTCCGTTGCCGATCGGCAGCGGCACGTACACCGCGGGCAGCCCGACGGCGGACACCTCGGCCACGGTCATCGCGCCGGACCGGCAGATCGCGAGATCGGCTGCGGCATAGGCGAGGTCCATGCGTTCGAGGTAGGGCACCGCGACGTAGGGAGGGTCACCGTCGCCGGGTACGTCGAGATCGAGGGTGTTCTTCGGGCCGTGCGCGTGCAGAACCGAGATCCCGGCCGCTGCAAGCGCTTTGGCCGCGGGGGCGACGGCGCGGTTGATCGACTGGGCACCCTGGGACCCGCCGAACACCAGCAGCACGCGCGCGTCGTCGGCGAATCCGAAGTGCACCCGGGCCTTTGCGCGCTGGGCCATCCGGTCCAGCGCCGTGATCGCCGACCGCACCGGCACCCCCACCACCTCGGCGCGTGGGAGACCACAGTCGGCGACCGCGGAGAGCACGCGGCTCGCGGACCGCGCGCCGAGTTTGTTGGCCCAGCCCGCGCTGGCGTTGGCTTCGTGCACCACGACCGGCACGCCGCGCCTGCGCGCGGCCAGGTAGGCGGGCACCGCGACATAGCCGCCGAACCCGACGACGACATCGGCGTCGACGTCGTCGAGGATGCGCAGCGTCTCGTTGACGGCGCGGCGTACCCTCACCGGCAGCCGGAGAAGGTCCGCGCTCGGCTTACGCGGCAGCGGAACGGGCGTGATGAGTTCGAGCGGATAGCCGCGCGCGGGAATCAGGCGCGTCTCCAGGCCCCGCTGTGTGCCCAGCGCGGTGATCCGCACACCGGGCTCGGCCACGCTGAGCGCGTCGGCGACGGCCATGGCGGGTTCGATGTGGCCTGCCGTCCCGCCGCCCGCGATGACCACCGACACGCTTCCCCGGTCGTCCCCTGACCTTCGGCCGTGGGCGCCGCGCTCATGTCCGCCGTAAATCGGCCCGTTCACCCGTGACGTTGACCTTCCAGTGTGCGAGCCCGTCGGCCCTGGTGGCGCTGCCCAGCGGTGTTCCTGCCGACACGCTCGTCGCGTGCGCGGGAACTCCGCTGGCCGCCTCCATGATGCACTGAGCGTCGCACCGGCCGGTCGGCCGTATGGGGTTTGCGTCGGTTGTCCGCGGCGGCCTTGCGCTTGGGCTTCGCGGCGGGCTTGTTGTCGCGCGTCCGCAGCCGGTCGCGCAGCGCCTCGGTGCGGGTGGGCGAATACGGCTGCGGGAGCGGCAGACGAAGCAGCCGATTCATCTTGTCGTCGCGGCCCGCGCGAAGGGCGGCCACCGCCTCCGGCTCGTGCCTGGCCGCATTGGCGATCACGCCGATGATGAGAAGCGTTGTCGCCGTTGATGTTCCGCCTGCCGAGATCAGCGGCAGCTGCAGCCCGGTGACCGGCAGCAGGCCGATGACATAGCCGACGTTGATGAACACCTGGCCGAGGATCCACAAGGTGGTGGTCGCGGTCAGCAGGCGCAGGAACGGATCGGCCGAGCGGCGCGCGATCCGCATGCCGGTGTAGGCGAACAGGCCGAACAGGCACAGCAGGCCCGCGGCGCCGATGAAGCCGAGTTCCTCGCCGATGATCGCGAAGATGAAGTCGTTGTGGGCGTTGGGCAGATAGTTCCACTTCGCGGTGCCCTGCCCGAGGCCGTCGCCGAACACGCCGCCGTTGGCCAGCGCGAACCGTGCCTGTTTCGCCTGGTAACCGGACCCCTGCGAGTCAGCGGTCGGGTTGAGCCACGACATCACGCGGTCGGACCGGTAGCCCTCCGAGACCGCGAGGATGGCCGCGGCCACCACGACGGCGAAGAGCGACGACAGGAACACCCGCAGGGGCAGCCCCGCGTACCAGAGCAGGGCGAGCAGGATGATGCCGAGCGAGACCGTCTGCCCCAGGTCGGGCTGGGCGACGATGAGCGCGAGCGCGATCACCGCGGCGGGCACCAGCGGGATGAGCATCTCCCGCAGCGAGGCCCGCTCCATGCGGCGCGCCGCCAGCAGATGCGCTCCCCAGATGGCGAAGGCGATCTTGGCCAGCTCGGACGGCTGCATGGACAGCCCGGCGACGACGAACCAGCCGCGAGAACCGTTGGCTTCCTTGCCGATTCCGGGGATCAGCACCAGCACGAGCAGGGCGATGGTGACCGCGAAGCCGCTGAACGCGAGGTTGCGCATGGTCTGCACACGCATTCGCATGGCCGCGTAGAACGCGAACAGGCCGACAAGCGTCCAGATCAACTGCTTGCCGAAGATCACCCACGGCGAACCGTCTTCGTCGTAGGAGTGCACACCGGACGCCGAGAGCACCATGATCAGCCCCAGCGAGGTGAGCAGTGCCGCGACGGCGATGATCAGATGAAACGACGTCATCGGCCTGCCCAGCCAGGCGCCGAATCGGGTGCGGGGCGGGCGTTCGGCAACGGCAGTCGTCGCCTCCGCGGCACCGGCCCGGCGGAGCTTCAGCCGGCTGAGCACCCCGCTCATGGCTGTCATGGCTAGCGCGCCGCGCGCACGGCGGCCGCGAAGGCGTCCCCGCGTTCGGCGTACCCGCTGAACTGGTCGAACGATGCGCCCGCGGGAGCCAGCAGCACTGTGTCGCCCGGTCGCGCCAGCCGACGGGCGGCGGCAACGACCTCGGTCATCAAGCGAGTCACAGAATTCACATCTGACTCATTCGTATCAGGCACCACAGAATCCTCCCCCGTCACAACCTCCACGACGGGGACATCCGGGGCGTGTCGCGATAACGCGTTGGCCACCAGCGCGCGGTCACGCCCGATCAACACGGCGCCGACCAGGCGATCGCCGACCTCGGCGACCAGCTCGTCGACCGATGCCCCCTTGAGCAGGCCGCCCGCGATCCACACCACCCGCGGATACGCCGCGATGGAGGCGTGGGCGGCGTGCGGGTTGGTGGCCTTGGAGTCGTCGACGTAGGTGACGCCGTCGACCTCGGCCACGGCCTGGGCGCGGTGCGGGCCCAGATGGAACGACGCCAGCGCGTCGGCGATCGCCTCGGCGGGCACGTCGACCGCGCGCGCCAGCGCGGCCGCCGCAAGCGCATTGAGCACGCCGACGGGGCCCGGCACCGTGATCGACGAGGTCTCGGCAAGGACGAGGCCGTCGGCGAACGCCCTGTCGACCAGTGCGCCGTCGGCGACCCCCAGCTCGCCCGCGGCCGGTTCGCCGAGCCTGAAGCCGACCCGGCGCGACGCGGCGGAGCGCCCGAGGAGCCCCGCCGCGACCGGATCGTCGAGGCCCGCGACGGCCACCCTGCCGTCCAGTGCCCGCGCCTTGTCGGCGGCGTACGCGTCCATCGAGCCGTGCCAGTCGAGGTGGTCCTCGGCGACGTTGAGCACGACGCCCGCGTCGGGCCGCAGCGACGGCGCCCAGTGCAGCTGGAAGCTCGACAGTTCGACCGCGAGCATCTCGGCGGGTTCGGTGAGCATGTCGATCACCGGGCTGCCGATGTTGCCGCACAGCACCGCCTGCCTGCCGCCTGCGATCAGCATCGCGTGCAGCATCGAGGTGGTGGTCGTCTTGCCGTTCGTGCCGGTCACCACCAGCCAGCGTTTCGGTGTGCCGAACCAGCCCGCCCGGTCCAGCCGCCAGGCCAGCTCGACATCGCCCCAGATCGGCACGTTCGCTGTGGCTGCGGCGGCCAAAACCGGTGCGGTGGGCGGAAATCCGGGGCTGGTGACGACGAGCGCGTAGTCGGAGATGCCGTCGATCGCCTCGGCGGTGGTGACGACGGACGCGGGCGTGA
>DATEIG010000054.1:0-5609 GCA_035279185.1 Mycobacterium sp. | reverse complement strand
GAGGGCCATCTCGAGCAGCAAAGAGATGCTCATGATTTGTCGACGAAGATATCAAGGATGGGGTCGTCGCCGCCCCCGTAGCGGGACAGGTCGGTCTGGCCGGCCCGGGTCAGGACCTGCGAGTCGATGAAGCACTCACCGTTCACCTCGGCAGGCGCCCGGGAGAAGATCTCGACGGCGGCGTCTCCCATGATCTGCGGGTCGCGCGAGCGGGCGGCCAGCTTGTCACCCTCAGCGAGGTTCGCCACCGCCGACGTTGCGATGTACGTCTCCGGCCACAGGCAGGTGAATCCGATACCCGCATCCGCGTACTCGGCAGCCCAGCCCAGTGACAGCAGCGTCATCCCGTATTTCGACAGGGTGTACGACGGGTGCGCGCCCAGCCAGTGCGGGTTCATGTTCAACGGCGGGGCGAGCGTCAGCACGTGGGCGGCTTTGGACTGCTGGAGGTGGGGCAGCGCCGCCTTCGTCAGCAGGAACGTGCCGCGGACGTTGATGTCCATCATCAGGTCGAACTTCTTGGCCGCGAGCTTCTCGGTCGACTCGGTGGCGATGGCGCTGGCGTTGTTCACGGCGATGTCGACACCGCCGAAGCGCTCGACCGCGGTGTCGATGGTGCGCTGCACGTCCTCCTCGTTGCGGACGTCGCCGACCACGGCCACGCCCTTACCGCCTGCGGCCTCGATCTCGGCGACCGCGGTGTGCACGGTGCCGGGCAGCTTGGGGTGCGGTTCGGCGGTCTTGGCCAGCAGCACGACGTTCGCGCCGCGGCGCGCGGCGCCCAATGCGATCGCCAGCCCGATACCCCGGCTGGCGCCGGAGATGACGAGGGTGCGATCGGTGAACGTGTGGCGGGACGGCTCAGTCATCGGCCTCCTGTCGGCGAAGCCTCACCCTAACAAATCGGTATTGGCGTTCTCATTTTACGCAAGTGCCATAATCACTGTGTACCGGGTGTTCGCGCCGCTCGATGCCGTCTCCGCACGCCCTCTCCCGTGCGCATTTCCGGCGTGCGGTATTGGCATTCTCATTTTTTGCAAGTACGTTATCCACTGATGACCGACCCAGTTCAGACCCCCTCCGGCATCCCCCTGCAGCCCGTCTACGGGCCGGGGGATCGCGCCGGTGAGCCGCCGTCGCCGGGTGCCTTTCCGTTCACCCGCGGCAACTTCGCCAGCGGGTACCGCGGAAAGCTGTGGACGTTTCGCCAGTACTCGGGCTTCGGAACGGCCGAGGAGTCCAACCGTCGCTACCGCTACCTGCTGGATCAGGGCGGAACAGGGCTCTCGGTGGCGCTCGACCTGCCGACGCAGTGCGGTTTCGACTCGGACGACCCGGAGGTCAGTGAGGAGGTCGGCCGCGTCGGTGTCGCCGTCGACACTCTGGCCGACGCCGAGATCCTGTTCGACGGCATTCCGCTGGACAAGATCAGCACCAGCTTCACGATCAACGGCACGGCGGCGATTCTGCTGGCGTTCTACGTCGCGGCCGCCGAGAAGAAGGGTGTGCCGCGGGAGAAGCTCACGGGCACCATTCAGAACGACATCCTCAAGGAGTACGCGTCCCGAGGGACCTGGATCTGGCCGCCGGAGCCGTCGCTGCGGCTGATCGCCGACACCATCGAGTTCTGCGCGGCCGAGGTACCGAGGTTCAACGCGATCTCGGTGGCCGGTGCGCACTTCCGCGACGCGGGCGCCAATGCCGTCCAGGAGATGGCGTTCACCCTGGCCGACGGCGTCACGTACTGCGACACCGTCGTCGAACGCGGCCGGATGACCATCGACAAGTTCGCCCCGCAGATCTCCTTCTTCTTCTACACCCACGGCGACTTCTTCGAGGAGATCGCGAAGTACCGGGCGGGCAGGCGGCGGTGGGCGACGATCGTGCGCGAGCGCTACGGCGCGACCAACGAGAAGGCCTCGATGTTCCGGTTCGGCTGCGTGTCGGGCGGCGCCTCGCTGTACGGGCCGCAGGCGCAGAACAACATCGTGCGCGTCGCCTATGAGGCGATGGCCTCGGTACTGGGTGGTGTGCAGTCGATGTTCACCGCCGCGTGGGACGAGCCGTTCGCGCTGCCCACCGAGGAGTCGGCGACACTTGCGCTGCGAACACAGCAGATCCTCGCGTACGAAACCGGTGTGGCATCCGTCGCCGACCCGCTCGGCGGCTCGTATTTCGTTGAGGCGCTGACGGATGCGACCGAGGAGAAGATCATCGAGATCATGGCCGACCTCGAAGCGCACGGCGGCATGGTGCGCGCGATCGAGGACGGCTATCTGCAAGGCCTGATCGCCGACGAGGCGTACAAGATCCACCAGGAGGTGGAATCGGGCGTGCGGCCGGTTGTCGGGGTGAACAAGTTCGTCACCGACGAATCCGCGCCCGACGTCTCGATGTACGAACTCGACGCCGAGGGCCGCGATACTCAGCTCAAGCGGCTGTCCAAGGTGAAGTCGGACCGTGATGCAGCGGCCGTCGCCGCAAGCCTCGCCTCACTGTCGCGGGCCGCGGAGGGCGACGACAACCTGATGCACCAGTTGATCGACTGCGCCAACAACTACTGCACGGTGGGGGAGATGGTGGGTGCGCTGAAAGCGGTCTGGGGCGAGTTCCAGCAGCCGGTGGTGTTCTAGTGGCGACCCGGGTTCTGGTGGCCAAGCCGGGTCTGGACGGGCACGACCGCGGCGCGAAGATCGTCGCCCGCACGCTGCGCGACGCCGGGTTCGAGGTGATCTACACCGGTATCCGGCAGCGCATCGAGGACATCGTGTCGATCGCGCTGCAGGAGGATGTGGCGCTCGTCGGCCTCAGCATCCTGTCGGGCGCGCACGTCGCTCTGACGACGCGCACCGTCGAGGCCCTGCGCGCGGCCGACGCCGGCGACATCGCCGTCGTCGTGGGCGGAACCATTCCGGAGGCCGATGTGGCGAAGCTGCTGTCCGCCGGTGCGGCAGCGGTGTTCCCGACGGGCACACCGCTGGAGACGCTCGTCCGCGACGTGCGCGCGCTCACCGAGAAGGCGGGGGAGTCCGTATGAGACCGGGCGGGCGTAGCGGGGGTGGGCTATGAGACTCGGCGTGATGATCGGGGCCGAGCGCGGCGACATGACGCGCAAGGTCACCAAGCTGGTGTCCGACATCAAGTGGGCCGAGGAGGCCGGGCTCGACACCGCGTGGATGCCGCAGGTGCCCGACGATTTCGACGTGCTGACGATGGTGGCGTTGATGGCCGCCAACACCTCGCGCATCGAACTCGGCACAGCGGTCGTTCCGCTGCAGGCTCAGCATCCCATCGCCCTTGCCCGACAGGCGCTTTCGGTGCACGCCATGGCCTCGGGCCGGTTGGCGCTGGGCGTCGGACCGTCGCACCACTGGATCGTGCGCGACATGCTGGGCATCCCCTACGACAAGCCTGCCGCCTACACCCGCGACTATCTCGAGGTGCTCAACGCCGCGATCGGCGGGCCGGGTGCCGTCGATGTCGAGAACGACTCGTTCACCGTGCACAACCCGACCGTGCTGGCCGCCGAGACGCCGATGCCGGTGCTCGTCGCAGCGCTCGGGCCCGTGATGTTGCAGATCGCGGGTGAGCACGCCGACGGCACCGTGCTGTGGATGGCCGACGAGAAGGCCATCGGGGAGCACATCGCGCCGAAGATCACGAAAGCCGCCGCGGACGCCGGTCGGCCCGCGCCGCGCATCGTCGCGGGTATCCCGGTGTGCCTGTGCGCGAACTCGGAGATCGACACGGCCAAGGAGCGCGCCAATCGCATTCTCGCCGAGGCGGAGACGTCGCCGAATTACCAGCGGCTGCTGGACCGAGGCGATGCGCGCGACGTCGGCGACCTCTGCGCCGCCGGCGACGAGGAGGCGATCCTCGCGCGGTTCCGCCAGTTCGCCGACGCGGGCGTGACCGACCTGTCGGTGCGGTTACTTCCGATCGGGGACAACCGCGACGAGCTCGTCGCGTCCAAATATCGAACCCGTGAGGTGATTTCGCAGCTCGCGGCGCAAGTGCGATGATCCAGCGATGAATGCAGGACCGCTGGCGGGCATCCGCGTCCTCGAGGTCGGCGTGATGCTGGCAGGCCCGTACGCCACCATGCTGCTGGCCGATCTCGGTGCCGAGGTCATCAAGATCGAGCCGCCGGAGGGTGAGATCTCCCGCCAGCTGGGCGGCGCCTACTTCGCCAGCCTGAACCGCAACAAGCAGAGTGTCTGTATCGATCTGCGTTCCGAGGCGGGGCAGAAGCAGCTCGGCGAGCTCGTCGCGAGATCGCATGCGCTGCTGGTCAACATGAAGCCGTCGGCGATCAGGCGGCTCGGGTTGACCTACGAGTCGCTGAAGAAGCACAACGAGAAGATCGTCTGCGTCGCCCTCACCGGTTTCGGGATGGACGGCGGCGACGACCCTGCGTTCGACTACGTGATCCAGGCGGGCACAGGGGTGGCGGCCATGACGGGCGACCCCGAGGGCCCGCCCACATTGCCGGGCTACTCGGCGGCCGACAACTCCACAGGGTTGACCGCGGCGCTCGGGCTGGTGTCCCACATCGTCTCGGGTCGCGGCGGCCAGGTGGAGGTGTCGCTGCGGGATGCCGTGATGTCGCAGTTGAACTACAAGGCCTCGGCGTGGCTGAACGAAGGAGTGGCGCCGAAGCGGTACCCGAACGGCGCCCACTCGTATTACGTTCCGGCGCAACTGTTCCCGACGGCCGATGGCTACCTGGCGATGTTCATCACGCACGACACGTTCTGGCGGTTGTTCGCCACCGAGGCCGGTGTCTCCGGATTCACGACCATGGCGGAGCGTTCGGCGAACCGCGACGAGGTGCTCGCCGTCGTCCACGCCGCGCTGGCCACCGACACCGCCAAGAACTGGGAGGCCCGGCTGCGTCCACTCGGCATTCCCGCCGCGGCGGTGCGCAGCCTGCCCGACGCGCTCGAAGCAACTCCCGAGGTCATCGTGACGGCAGGGGAGTTCCGGCTGGTGGGCAGTGCGATCCGCGTCTCTGGCTTCGAGCCCGAGTATCGGCCCGCACCGTCATTGAACGAGCACGCTCACTCGTATTCGACCGTTACCGACTCCGTGTCGGGTACGCCCTGACAGGTGAGGATGTACCCTTCGGCCACTTCATCCTCATCGAGTGCGTCGTTGACGCGCATGGTCGCCTTGCCTTCGACCACCTTCGCCATGCAGGTGCCGCAATTGCCCGCCTCGCAGCTGAAGGGCGGCGACAGGCCGGCCCGGCGCGCGCTTTCCAGCAGTGTCTCGTTCGCCACCCGGGACACCGAGGCCTTCTGCCGGTCGAGCAGGATCGTCACGGTCCCCTCGACAGCCATCTGACCTCCTTGCGCCATTGAGATTCTGTTTCTACGAGAATACTATTCTCACTCGAGGATAGTGTGTTCTCGCGGATGCACGCAACGGTACCGAAGGGCGGGTGAGCTGACGTGAGCGAGCCAGCCGCCCTCGCCTTTGACGAGCGCGAATACACACTGGCCCAGCTCGACGCACTGGCCAACGGCATGGCGACGACACTCGAGCACCGCGGTGGCCGACAAGGCGACCGGGTGGCGCTGATGTCGTCGAACCGGCCGGAGTTCGTC
>DATEIG010000053.1:0-3183 GCA_035279185.1 Mycobacterium sp. | reverse complement strand
GACGTTCCGGCGGCGTGGATCTCCTTGGTGAGGTAGCTGCCGACGCGCGGGAGTTCTTCGACGCGTGCGACATTCAGCCACGCACGCTTGAAGATCGCTTCCCGCTCGAGCTCATAGAACTCGGGTGACGTGGAGTCACGGAACGAGACCGGGCCCGTGCCGAGTTCCGGATAGTGCTCGGTCCAACTGCCCTCGGCGGGCTTCGGCCATTTACCCATGTGCGCCTCCTGTCACAACACTTGACCGCCGTTGACGCCCAGCACCTGACCGGTGATGAAGCCGGCCTCCTCGGAACACAGGAACCCAACGGCCGCCGCGATGTCGTCGCCGGTGCCGAGGTGGCCGACGGGTATGGCGGCGGCCATCTGTTCATTCGGCGGTAGGTGACCCGCGGCCTGTCCCTGATGCTGCATCGGTGTCTCGATGCCCGACGGCGGAACGTTGTTGACGGTGATCCCCGACGGACCGTATTCGCGGGCAAGCGATTTCGTCAGCGAGAGGAGTGCACCCTTGCTCGCCGCATAGTGCGCCATCTTCGGCGATCCGCGCTGCGCGCTCGACGACGAGATCATCACGATGCGGCCCCAGCCCGCGTCGAGCATGTCGGGCACCGCGACCTGGCAGCAGTGGAAGGTGCCGGTGAGGTTCACCGCGATCAGCCGCTCCCAGTTCTCGATGGTGATCTCGGTGAACGGCGCGAAGTCCACCGCGCCCGCGCTGGTGACCAGGACGTGCACCGGCCCGAGCTCGGTGCGGACCTTGGCGAACGCCTCTTCGACTGCCGCGCGGGAGCTGACATCGCAGAACACCGCCAGCGCCGTGACGCCTTCGGCGCGCAGGTCCTCGCAAACCCGTTGTGCCGCATGGGCATCGATATCGAGCACGGCAACCCGATGGCCACGTCGTCCCAACTCATGGCAGATCGACTCCCCCATTCCGGAGGCGCCACCGGTCACCACGGCGACCCGGCCTGTCGCGCTAGAAGTCATACGTCACCCGCACGGTTCGGCTGGTGGGCAGGGCCTGGCAGGTCAGCACATAACCCTCGGCAACCTCGTCGTCGTCGAGTGCGTCGTTGTTCACCATCCGCGCGCTGCCCTCCAGGATCTGGCCCATGCACGTGCCGCACGAGCCCGTTTCGCACGAGTAGGGCGCCTGCAACGCCTGCGAGCGCGCAGTCTGCAGCAGCGTGTCGCCCGGGCGGTACTTCGCCGTCGTGGTCTTGCCGTCCAGGTCGATCACGACCTCTTCCGTCGCGGCAACGGCGACGTCGGACGCACTTGCATCAGTCATCACGGCCAACATTATCAAGTACTTGTCATTGATATCAACTACTTGTTATTCCGGTCCGATGTGGTCGGTGTGCAACTGGTGTCCGGTGCCCTGTTCGATCACGCGCCCGAGCAGGTCACGCAGCGTTTCCTGCTCGTCGCTCGTCAGCACCCCGAACACCTTGTCGTGCGCCTCGATGGCGTCATTGACCACGGCCTCGGCGACCTTGCGGCCCTGATCGGTCAGAAACGCCTGAAGGATCCGACCGTGTTGAGGGTTCTGCTTGCGTTCCACCAGCCCGCGTCGCTCGAGCTCCTTGAGGGCGAGCTGGACACCCTGCGGGCTGATCAGCAGCCGTCGGGCCAGATCGGCACCGGACAGCCCCGGCTCGGTGGCGAGTTGGCGCAGCATGCCGATCTGTGCGGTGCTGACGCCGTGGTCGCTCACCGAGTCGTTGACCGTGGTGAGCGAGAAGTACCACGCCTGCTTGAGCAGCCAGAGGATGTTGTCTCGCTGTTCCACGTCGCCCACTCCCTCACTGTCGCTTGTAGACCACGCCGTTTTTCATGACGAATCGCACGTCGAGCGTGGTGGCGATGTCCTGCGAGGGGTCGCCGGGGACGGCGATCACGTCGGCGAGGTACCCGGGCGCGATGCGACCGAGCTCGTCGTCGGCCTCGATCAGTTCGGCGCTGGTGATGGTCGCCGCACGCAACGCCTGCATCGGGGTCATCCCCCTGTCGACGAGGGCGCACAGTTCTTTCGCGTTCTGCCCGTGCGGAATCGCCGGTGCATCGGTGCCGCAGGCGATGCGCACGCCCGCGGCGATCGCCTTCGGCAACATGGCCTGCGCGCGCGGGAAGACCTCCTTGGCCTTCTTCCGCAGTTCCGGGGCGATACGGTCGACGGCCATCGCCTCGGTCAGATAGGTCGTCGACACCAGGAACGTGTCATGGTCGACCATCATCTGAATGGTCTCGTCGCTGGCGAGGAAGCCGTGCTCGATGCAGTCGATGCCGGCGCGGATGCAGGCGCGAACCGCCTTGTCTCCCACGGCGTGCGCGGCGACACGGACGCCTGCGCGGTGGGCCTCGTCGGCGATCGCGGCGAACTCCTCGTCGGAGTACTGCTGCGCGCCCGGCGCGGTGCTGTGCGACATCACACCGCCCGACGCGGAGACCTTGATCAGCTTTGCGCCGTGGCGAACCTGATACCGCACGCACGCGCGAACTTCGTCGACACCGTTGGCGATGCCCTCGGCGACCGACAGCGGCATGATGCCGGGTGCCAGCCGTTGGAACACGGTCGGATCGAGATGTCCGCCGTAGGGCGTGACGGCGTGGCCCGCGGGATAGATGCGCGGTCCGGGGTGCCAGCCTTGCTCGATCGCACGCTGCAACGCGACATCGAGAAGGTAACCGCCGGTCTTCACCATCAGGCCGAGATTCCGCACGGTGGTGAAGCCCGCTTCGAGCGTGGTCTTCGCGTTCACCGCACCGCGCAATGTGCGGTAGGCGGGATCGTCCTGCACACCGTGCATCGGGTTCGGCAGCCCTTCGGGCCCGCCAGGCCCGCCGATGAGCAGGTTGAGTTCCATGTCCATCAGGCCGGGCAGCAGCGTGACGTCGCCGAGGTCGATCTCCGTCGAATCTGGCGGCAGCTGAGCCGGATTCACCGACTGGATACGGTCACGGTCCACGACCACCACTGCGGGTGAACGCACCTCCCCCGCTTCGACGTCGGCCCACCGCGCTGCGCGCAGGACGGTCGTGGCCGTCATGGCACCGGTTCGGAGAGGCAGTCCAGCTCGGCGGCACCGGAATCGGGCACCCGCGGTTGCTTCCAGCATTCGACCGGGAACGACACCATGATCATGGAGTAGATCAGGTGCATCAGGTTGAGCACATCGTC
>DATEIG010000052.1:0-4615 GCA_035279185.1 Mycobacterium sp. | reverse complement strand
CGGAAATGGTCGGCGACGGATGCGGGGTTCTCATTCCGCCCGACGACACCGAGGCGATCGCTGCCGCTCTGCGCACGGTGGTTCCCGATCGCGAGCTCCGCCGTCGGTACGGAGAGGCCGCACACGCACGGGTACGGAAAGAATTCGACACCTCGGCGATCGGGGACCGCCTCGACGCGCTCTATCGGGAGGTAACCGCATGAGCGAGCGCCCTATTCGAGCGCTCTTCGTCGTTCCGCACCTCGTCGCGGGCGGGGGATCCGAGCGACATGTCGCGACTCTGCTGCCCCGGCTGGACCCTGCGCGGTTCACCCCGTTGCTGGTGTGCATCGGCGGCGAAGGCGCCCACTTCGCCGAAGTGAGCGCGGCCGGGGTCCGTGCGAAAGCCCTCGGTCTCGGCAAGAGGCAGGCCCGGCTCATCCTGCGCGAGCTGGTGGCGATCATGCGCACGGAACGACCGGATGTCGTGGTGGTCTCAGGGCGTAACGCCGAGATCTTCGGCCGCATCGCGGCCCGTCGCGCCGGGATCGCGCACACGGTCATGTGGGTGCACAACGCCACCGAGATCACCCGCCGGGGAGTCGTGCACCGTTGGCTGGATCGCAGCCTGATCCGTTGGACGAGCGCCTTTTTCGGAGTCGCCGAAGCTCAACGTTCCTTCATGGCAAACGATCGCGGCTACCCGGCGGAGAAGATTCGCATCATCCACAACGGGGTGGACCCCTCAGCTTTCCGCACCCACACCGACCGGAGCCCTCTCCGCGAGTTCGGACTCGATCACTGTGACGCGGTCGTGGGGATCCTCGGTTCGCTTCGCCCGGAGAAGGACCACGAGACCTTCCTGAGGGCGGCACGCGCGGTGGTGAACCAATCGCCGCGGGTCGGCTTCCTCATCGTCGGCGACGGCGAGTGCCGGCCCCGGCTCGAAGCGCTCTGCGATGAGCTGAAGATCACCGCGAACGTCCGCTTTGCGGGTATGCGTCTCGACGTCGATCGTCTGCTTCGCGCCATCGACGTCTTGGCGATGACGTCGACGACGGAGTGCTTTCCGATGGCACTGCTGGAGGCCATGGCCGCTGGGAGACCCGTGGTCTGCACCGCCGTCGGCGGCGTGTCAGAAATCGTCGCGCACGGGACAACGGGATATCTCGTACCGGCGCACGACCCGGCGCAGGTCGCCGCCCAGCTGATGCGGGTTCTTGCCGATCCGCAAGAGGCTCGCGTGATGGGCCTGGCGGGCCGTGACCGGGTGCAAAGTGAGTTCACCCTGGATCGCAGCGCGGAATCCGCCCAGAGAGCGTTGGCTGAAGTGGTTGGTTCGCAATACATCTCGAGGGAGCGGGTCTGACCGATGCGACGTCACGTACTGATTCTCGTCGAGAACCTGTCGGTGCCCTTCGATCGGCGGGTATGGCAGGAAGCCCGCGCGTTGACCGGTGCGGGAATCGATGTCACCGTCATCTGTCCCACCGGCACCCGCCAGGACACCGAACGGGAGATCGTCAAAGAGGGTGTCCGCATCCTGCGCTACCCGCTGCGCCCCGCAACGGGTGGTCCGCTCGGCTATCTGCGCGAGTACACGCTCGCACTGTGGCACACGCTGCGACTGGCGCTGAAGGTGCGGCGGGAACGCCGCGTCGACGTCGTACATGCCTGTAATCCGCCGGATCTGCTGTTCCTCATCGCGTTGGTGCTGCGCGTCGGCGGAGCGCGTTTCGTCTTCGACCACCACGATCTGGTGCCCGAGCTGTTCCAGTCCCGCTTCCCCTCCGGCGGCACCGTCCTCTATCGGATGACCCGGCTGGTGGAGCGACTCACGTTCGCAGCCGCCGATGCGGTCATCTCGACCAATCAGAGCTATCGCCGTGTCGCGATCGAGCGGGGAAAGATGAGCCCGGATCGTGTGACCGTTGTCCGCAGCGCCCCCGACCTCACGCGGTTCAGCCCGAAACCCCCCGACGCAGCTCTCAAGCGTCAGAAGCCCTTCCTCCTCGCCTATCTGGGCGTGATGGGTCCGCAGGACGGAGTCGATCACGCGTTGCGCGCGCTTGCCTTCCTACGCGACGAGATCGGTCGCGACGATTTCCATTGCATCTTCATGGGTGCGGGCGACGAGTACGACGACATGGTCGCCCTGCGCGAGACGCTCGGGCTCGCCGACGTCGTCGAGTTCCCCGGTCGCGTGTCCGACGAATTCGTCGAGCGCTGCCTGTCGACCGCGGACGTATGCCTGTCGCCGGACCCCCTGAATCCGTTGAACGATGTGTCGACGATGAACAAGGTCGTCGAGTACATGGCGATGGGGTGCCCGATCGTGTCGTTCGATCTCGTCGAGGCTCGCGTATCGGCCGGTGAGGCAGCGGTTTACGTCACAGGCAATGACGATCGCGCCTTCGCCGGGGCGATCGACGAGTTGCTGCGGGATCCCGCGCGCCGGCGCCGGATGGGCGAGTTGGGACGGCGGCGCGTCGAAGAGGACTTGTCCTGGGAGGTCTCACGACGAGCGCTCGTCTCGTTCTACGAGCGCGTGCTCGGGTTGGAGCACGCGTCCACGGACCTCGCGCTCGAAGGAATCACCGGTGTCTAGCCTCGCCTGGTACGCGGGTCGCGCGGCGGCGATGTCGCCGCGGGAGATGGTGTGGCGTGCGCAGCGCGCAGTCGATGCCGTCGCGCGCAAGGATGGGCTGCGGGAGAGGCCGGACCGGGCGGTGGTGTCCCACAGGGAAACCGACTGGGACGCACTCTTGGCAGAATTCCGCGAGTCCAGCGGTCGACCGATCTTGCTCGATCGGCACCGTGCCCGCGGTATTGCGGCAGAACACCCCGCTGCGGTTCGCCTGCTCATCGACCAGGCCGATCGGATCATCGAAGGCGAGCGCTCCTATTTCGGTTATCCGGCCGCGAACGTCGGTCGGTCGGTGAAGTGGAACCACGACCCGATGTCGGGCCATCACTGGCCTGCGGTGGCGGCGCGCAAAATCGATCACCGGGTCGCAGACAGCGACCCCAAGTGGATCTGGGAATTGAACCGCCTCCAACATCTTCCGATTCTGGCGCAGGCATGGCTGTTCACCGGCGATGCGCGATACGCCGAGACGGCGCTCGCCCATCTCGATTCGTGGATGGACGACAACCCGCCCGGCAGGGGAGTCGCCTGGCGGGGTGCCTTCGAAGCCGGCGTCAGGGCCGCGTCGGTCGCCATCGCTCTGCAGGGCCTGAGGACCTCACAGGCCTTGACGACACGGACGTTCCGCCGCGCAGTGCGCATGCTGGACGCCAGTGCCCGCTACTGCTGGATCGCCCGGTCACGGTTCAGTTCGGCGAACAATCACCTTCTCGGTGAACTGGCCGGATTGGCGACCGTGCACCTCATCTTTCCCGAAATCTTCACGCCTGCCCGACTATTCGACCGCGCGCTCGCCACGATGACCGAAGAGGCGGACCGACTCATCCTGCCCGACGGCGCGGGCGCCGAACAGTCCATCTCGTACCAGATGTTCGCCGCCGAACTGCTCGTCACTCCAGCCGTTCTGCTCCTCCTGCGTGGTGACCGGAAGAGACCGACGCTGACTGCGGCGCTCGACCGCAGCGCCGACTACCTCGCCTCGCTGGTCGGCTCGAACGACCCCGACCCGCGGTACGGCGACGACGACGACAGTTTCGCCCTGAAACTCGGTCCCGAGCCGAAGAGGACCGTCCGGGCCCATCTCGGAATCACCGCAGCGGTCACCGGAAACGTCACGGCTGCGAGGTACGGCGAGACGACACTCACGGCTGCGTGGATCGCCTCGGCGCTTGGCACCGACATCGCCGAGATCGGCGCGGCGGTGGGTCGAAAACAGGCGCTGCCAAGCAGTTTCGCACCCGACGGCGGGCTGGTGGTGCTCAGGGATGACCGCCGCAGGTTGACGATGGATGTCGGCCCCCTCGGCTACTTGTCGACCGCCGCACACGGACACGCCGACGCGCTCAGCGTGACGCTCAGCGCCGACGGGCACGAACTCATCGTCGACCCCGGAACCGGCAGCTTCTACGGGCATTCCGCATGGCGGGACAGCCACAGAGGCACCCGGGCGCACGCGACGGTCTGCCTCGACGGGCTCGACCAGTCTGTGATCGGCGGTCAGTTCTATTGGAAACGCGCCGCGCGGACCGCCGTTCGTTCGGTCAATCTCGACCGCGGCGTCGTCGACGCGGAGCACGATGGCTACCGCAGGCTCGACGATCCGGTCACGCACCGACGGTGGCTCGTCGCCGCACCCGACGAACCGACAGTGGCCGTCATCGATCTCCTCGACGGACATTCGGTCCACGACGTCGCGGTCTCCTGGCCCCTGCACCCAGACTTGCATGCGGAGCCGAACCTCCGCGGACATCGGGTGAGCCGCAACGGTTCTGTCGTACTGGAGCTGCTCTACGCGGCCACGTCTTCCGTCGAAACCGAGCAGGTCCGCGGCGATGCGACCGCGAACCGTGGCTGGTGGTCGGACCGGCTGGAGGCACGCATGCCCGCTTGGTGGGTCGGGGCGCGATGCCGGACCGCGGGCCCCGTTGCGCTTCTGACCGTCCTGCACATCGGAGCGGGCGGCGTAGTCGGCGACGCGGACGTGGCCAT
>DATEIG010000051.1:0-3564 GCA_035279185.1 Mycobacterium sp. | reverse complement strand
GGCGTGCTGATCATCACCCACGACCTGGGCGTCGTCGCCGAGTTCGCCGATCGGGCCCTCGTCATGTACGCCGGTCGCGCCGTCGAGGTCGCCTCGGTCGGCCAGCTCTACCGCGACCGCCGAATGCCCTACACCGCAGGGCTTCTCGGATCGGTCCCGCGACTTGATGCGCCCCAGGGTGCGCGCCTCGTGCCGATCCCCGGCGCACCACCGTCAATGGCTTCGCTGCCGCAGGGCTGTACCTTCGCCCCACGCTGCCCGCTCGCCATCGACGAATGCCGCACCGCGGAGCCGGAACTGATCACGGTCGGCCCGGGCCACAGCGCCGCCTGCATCAGGACCGATCAGGTCGCTGGCCGCGGCGCGGCCGAGATCTACGGTGTGTCGACCGCACCCCGCGCGGAAGACACCGCGGTTGCGGACGGCCCCGTCGTTCTTCGCGTCGAGAACCTCTCCAAGACATACAAACTCACCAAGGGCGTGGTGCTGCGCCGGACGATCGGCGAAGTGCGGGCGGTCGACGGTGTCAGCTTCGAACTACAGCAGGGACGGACACTGGGCATCGTCGGTGAGTCCGGGTCGGGCAAGTCGACGACCCTGCACCAGATCCTGGACCTCAGCGCGCCGGAGGCCGGCTCCATCGAAGTGCTCGGATCCGACGTCGCATCGCTCGACGCGAAGAGTCGACGCGCGCTACGCGGTGACCTGCAGGTGGTGTTCCAGGATCCGGTGGCCTCGCTGGACCCTCGGCTTCCGGTGTCCGAGGTGCTGGCTGAACCGTTGACCGCCAACGGTTTCGACAAGTCGAGGATCACGGACAGGATCTCCGAACTGCTCGAGATCGTCGGGATGCGCAGGCCCGACGCCGACCGCTACCCCGCCGAGTTCTCCGGCGGCCAGAAGCAGCGCATCGGCATCGCCAGGGCGCTGGCGCTGCAACCCAAGATCCTCGCGCTCGACGAACCGGTGTCCGCGCTCGACGTGTCGATTCAAGCGGGCATCATCAACCTGCTGCTCGATCTGCAGGACAGGTTCGGCCTCGCCTACCTGTTCGTCTCGCATGACCTGTCGGTGGTCAAGCACCTCGCGCACAGCGTGGCGGTGATGCACAAGGGCAGGATCGTCGAGCAGGGCGACGGCGACCAGGTGTTCACCAACCCACGCGACGACTACACGGCCAGGTTGCTGGCGGCGGTCCCTCAACCGGAGCCGGACCACGGCTAGAGTCGTTCGGATGATGCTCCGACGCTTAGCTGCGGCCCTGTTGGTCGCCGGTCTCACGCTCACCGGTTGTTCGGGCGGCGACTCCGAAGCACCGCCCGCCGGAGGCAACGCCGAGGTGGGCAAGACCAACGACATCAACCCGCAGGACCCGTCGACGCTGCGCCAGGGTGGCAACCTGCGGCTGGCGATGAGCGGCTATCCGTCGAACTTCAACAGCCTCCACATCGACGGCAACGAAGCCGACACCGGCGCGATGTTGCGGGCGACCATGCCTCGGGCGTTCCGCGTGGCGTCCGACGGCACCACGACCGTGAACACCGACTACTTCACGAACATCGAATTGACCAGCGAGAAACCCCAGGTCGTCACGTACACCATCAACCCGAAGGCGGTGTGGACCGACGGCGCGCCGGTCACCTGGGAAGACATCGCGTCGCAGATCAACGCGACCAGCGGTAAGAACAAGGACTTCCGCATCGCGAGCACGAATGGCGCCGACCGTGTCGAGAAGGTGACGCGCGGCGTCGACGACCGCCAGGCCGTCGTCACGTTCGCGAAGAACTTCTCGGAGTGGCGCGGGATGTTCGCGGGCAACACGATGCTGCTGCCCAAGAGCGTGACCTCGGACCCTGAGGTGTTCAACAAGGGCCAACTCGACCGGCCGGGACCGTCCGCGGGCCCGTTCATCATCACCGATCTCGACCGGACCGCACAACGAATCACGTTGAAGCGCAACCCGAAATGGTGGGGCACACCGCCGCTGCTCGACAGCATCACCTACCTCGTACTCGACGACAAGGCGCGCATCCCCGCCCTGCAGAACAACACCATCGACGCCACCGGTGTCGCCTCGTTGCCTGAACTGACGACCGCGCGCAACACCCAGGGCATCTCGATCCGCCGGGCGCCGGGCGCCAGCTGGTATCACTTCACGTTCAACGGCGCGCCCGGGTCGATCCTGTCGGACAAGGCGCTTCGCCTCGCCATCGCGAAGGGCATCGACAGGCAGGCGATCGCCAACGTCACCCAACGCGGACTCGTCGACAAGCCGGTGCCCCTGAACAACCACATCTACGTCGCCGGCCAGGAGGGCTACCAGGACAACAGCGGCGCCGTCGCGTTCGACCCCGAGAAGGCGAAACAGGAACTCGATGCGCTCGGCTGGCGGATGAACGGACAGTTCCGGCAGAAGGACGGACGCCCACTCGTCATCCGCGACGTTCTCTTCGATGCGGATACGACGAAGCAGGTCGCCCAGATCGCGCAGAACAGCTTGGCTCAGATCGGGGTGAAGCTCGAGCTGGACACCAAGGGCGGCACCGGATTCTTCAGCAACTACATCATCCCCGGCGACTTCGACATCGCGCAGTTCAGCTGGGTCGGCGACGCGTTCTCACTGTGCTGCCTCAACCAGATCTACACGACCAACGCGGACAGCAACTTCGGCAAGATCAGCAGCCCGGAGATCGACGCGAAAGCCGAGGCGACGTTCGACGAGCTCGATCCCGCCAAGGCGCGCGACCTGGCCAACGAACTCGACACGATGATCTTCGACATCGGCTTCAGCCTCCCGCTGTTCCAGTCGGCGGGCAACGTCGCGGTACGCAGCACACTGGCGAACTTCGGTCCGGCGGGGATCGGCGACCTCGACTACACCAAGATCGGTTTCACGAAGTAACCGGTCGAGCCTTCACGGCGTCTTCGGGCCGAGCGTGCGGGCACGTTGGACCCACGGGTCGGCCAGCATCGCGGTGAAGAAGTTCACGATCTCGGCATGAGGGCTGCGGTGGGTGTCCAAACGCCGCACGACGGTCTCGATGCGCTGCAGGAAGCCACGGAACGCGTCGGCGGCATCCTCCTCGTAGGCGGCCACCTCCTCGTCGGGGTGCAGGCCCGCGTTGCCCTTTTTTGCTTGGTTGCAGAGATGGATCGCGTGCTCGTGCACGACCCGCGCGAGTGTCTGCATGATGTCCACGTCGACGGGGATGTCGTCGCCGTCGTCGGCCATGCCGACTTCCAGCATGTAGTCGATCTGGTGTAGCGCGTTCAGCGCGTTCTCGATATGCGCTGTCTCCGAACGGAATTCGAGCGGCGGAACCGGCATCGACAAGGTGCGTGTGGCACGGGCCTGCGCCTTGCGAACGGCTTCGTCGGCGGCGGCGTAGGCGCGCGCCACCTGGGACTCCGCGGCCTCCCGCACCGCCGCCGCCTCGCCCGCCGCCCATCCGCGTGCCGCCGCGACATCGGCGTCGGCCTCGGCGCGCACCCGCTTGAGCTCACCGCGCAGCTGTTGTGCGGTCTGCTCGGCCGCCTCCGTCGCCGCCGTGCGCTCGGCGGCGC
>DATEIG010000050.1:0-7152 GCA_035279185.1 Mycobacterium sp. | reverse complement strand
GGCGTCCCCTGGCGGGGGTGGAGGTCGAGATCCGCGACGACCAGTCACAACCGGTGCCTGATGATCGCACCGGCCGCATCTTCATCAACGGCCCCAGCGTCATGGCCGGCTACTACCGCCGCGACGACCTGACCGACGAGGTCGTTCATGACGGGTGGCTCGACACCGGCGATCTCGGCTTCATCCACGACGGCGAACTGTACGTGTGCGGCCGGCGCAAGGACACGATCATCATTCGAGGCGCCAACCACGCCCCGCAGGATTTCGAGGCCGCGCTCGAGGGGCTGCCGGGCGTGCGCACCGGCTGCGCCGTCGCGGTGGGCTTCGTGCCGGAGGGCGAGGAGGAAGAGTCGCTGGCGATGCTCGTCGAAACGACGCGCGACGCGCCGCCGACGCTGGCCGCCGATGTGTCGTCACGGGTCTTGGAACGCACCAGCATCCTCCCCGCGCACGTGGAGTTGCTTGCCCCGGGGACGTTGCCCCGTACCTCCAGCGGGAAGATGCGCCGCCGCGAGGCTCAGACGCAGTGGCTGCAGGGCCGCCTCGAGCCACCGAAGAAGGTGTCGCCGATCCGGTTGGTGTGGTACGCCGCCAAGGGCCAGCTCTCCCACGCGCGTGCGTCGCTGTCACGCGCGAACAGCGGGCAGTAGGTCGAGAATCAGCTTCTTCCGCGGCGGTTTGCGGCCCGTCGTGCCGGGCACCCCCGACCGAGACAGCCGGCGTACGAGAAGGAGCATCATGTCCGCAGCCACCACGCGCAACCGACTCCGCGAATGCCTCGACGATGTCGACTTCCCAGCCGACAAGGCGACTCTTCTTGCAGCGGCCGAACGCCGTTCCTGCGACGACGACACCATCCGCGCGCTGCGATCGATCCCGCCCGAGACGTATGACGCATTCGCGCAAGTGCTGGCGTCCGTGCCGCTGACCGACGACGTCATGACCGATGGCGAGAGGGGTGCCGCGCACCGGGTGCCCGCCAAGCCGGGTGTCACCGAGAGGGACAGAGACGTGCCGCCGAACCCGATCGCCGAGGAATTGGGCGAGAACCGCAAGAAGTGAGAGTGACGATCAACGTCTCTCACCTGTTAAAACTCTGGTCGGGCTGACAGGATTTGAACCTGCGACCACTTGACCCCCAGTCAAGTGCGCTACCAAACTGCGCCACAGCCCGATGCTGCCGACTCACGAAGGCAGCAGCACGTGAGCCTACCGCAGCGCGGCGTCACAATCCCAACCGCTTTCAGGGGGTACACCCGTGTCGTGAGTACGCCTGACGACACTCCCCTGTGGCTGTTCGCCGACCAGCTCGGCCCCGCGACGCACGGTGGCGAGCATGCGCACCGCGAAGTGCTCCTGGTCGAGGCCACCGCTGCGCTGCGCAAGCGGCCCTATCACCGCCAGAAATTGCATCTGGTGCTCTCGGCGCTCCGCCACGCCGACCGCGACCTCGGAGACCGCGCCACCCTTCTGCAGTCCGACACCTACACCGACGCGCTCGAGCGCTACGGCCGCAAGGTCCTCGTCTACGAGCCGACGTCACACGCCGCCGAGCGCTTCGTCTACCGGCTTCGCGACGAGGGCCTGGTCGCCGACGTGCTGCCGACCCCGACCTTTGCCCTGCCGCGCAAGGACTTCGCCGAGTGGGCGGGCAATCGCACCCGGTTCCGCATGGAGGATTTCTATCGCGACCAGCGGCGTCGCTTCGACGTCCTGATGAACGGAGCCGACCCCGTCGGCAATCGGTGGAACTACGACGAGGAGAACCGCGAGTCCCCGCCGAAGAAGCAGGCGACGCTGGAGGTACCCAAGCCGTATCAGCCGCGCGAGGACGACATCGACGAGACGGTGCGGCGTGACCTCGACGAGATGGACCTCCCCCACGTCGTCGGCAACGACGGGCCGCGGCTCTTCGCCGTCACCCCCGCAGAGGCCAAGCGGGCGCTCGACCGCTTCATCGACCATCGGCTGGCCACCTTCGGTCGCTACGAGGACGCAATCATGGGGCAGGACTGGGCCATGTCGCACTCACTGCTCTCCGTCCCGCTGAACCTCGGGGTGCTCCACCCGCTCGACGCCGTCGAGGCCGCCGAGAAGGCCTATCGGGAACACGGCACCCCGCTGGCCGCCGTCGAGGGGTTCATCCGTCAAATCCTCGGGTGGCGTGAGTACATGTGGCACCTCTACTGGCACTTCGGACCCGGCTACACCCGCAACAACGAACTGAATGCCCGCACGGCACTACCGAAGTGGTGGCGCGAACTGGACGCCGACGCCGTCACCGCGGAATGTCTGCGCCACGCCCTGATGGGCGTGCGGGACCGCGGGTGGACACACCACATCCAGCGCCTCATGGTGTTGGGCAACCACGCGTTGCAGCGCGGCTACCGGCCCGCCGAACTGACGGAGTGGTTCGCGACGGCCTACGTCGACGGCTTCCGGTGGGTGATGCCGACCAATGTGGTCGGCATGAGCCAGCACGCCGACGGCGGAAAGCTTGCGACCAAGCCGTACGCCTCGGGCGGGGCCTACATCAACAAGATGAGTGACCACTGCGGCGACTGCGCCTACGACCCGAAGAAGCGGCTCGGCGACGACGCGTGTCCGTTCACCGCGGGCTACTGGCAGTTCGTGCACCGCCACAAGGATCGGTTGGCCAAAAACAACCGCACCCAGCGCTCGGTCGCGTCGATCGAGCGGCTGAAGGATCTCGACGCCGTGCTCGAACAGGAGTCGTCGCGCCGAAGTTTCTGATTCAGACGGTCAGCAGCCGCCACAGTCCGATCAGACCGACGACGACGATGAACGCGCGCAACGCATTCGGCGACAATCGGCGCCCGTAGTGCGCGCCGAGCCACCCGCCGACCAGCGAGCCCAAAGCGATCAAACCCGCTGCCGCCCAGCTGATGCGATCGAAGGCGACAGCGATATAGGCAACGGCGGCAACGAGATTCACGATCAGCGACAGCAGGTTCTTGGCGGCGTTCATCCGCTGCATGTCTTCGGGCAGCAGTGCACCCATCACGCCCATCAGCAGTATCCCCTGCGCGGCGGTGAAGTAGCCGCCGTAGATGCCGACGGCGAAGGTGCCGATGATCAAGGCCACCATCCGCCGGCGCGACACGTGCTCAGCCGACTGACCAGCCGCCTCGGCCCGCTTGCGGGCCCAGTTCTGGATCCGTGGACCGATCACGACGAGGATCAGCGCCAAGATCAGCAGCACCGGAACGACTTCGGTGAAGACCTTTTCGGGCAGGTGCAGCAGCAGCCAGGCGCCGACCAGCGCGCCGACGAACGACGCGGGCATCTGCCACTTCAGCCGGTTCCACTGGCCCCGCAACTCGCGCCGGTAGCCCCAGGTGCCCGACACCCCGCCCGCGATGAGCCCGATCGCGTTCGACATCGTCGACACCACCGGCGGGTAGCCCAACGTCACCAGCGTCGGAAAGGTGACCAGCGTGCCCGACCCGACCAGGCTGTTGATGGCTCCTGCCGCGACACCCGCCAACGCGATCAGGATCATGTCGAGGACGGGCACCAACCCAACCTAGCGAGACCGCGCGCCCCTCTTCTCTCGCACCCGGACGTTGATGCGGACGGGGCTGCCCTCGAACCCGAACGTCTCGCGTAACCGCCGCTCGAGGAACCTGCGGTAGCCCGCTTCCAGGAAACCTGTGGTGAACAACACAAACGTCGGCGGCCGCGTGGTCGCCTGCGTGGCGAACAGAATCCTCGGCTGCTTGCCGCCCCGTACCGGCGGAGGCGTCGCCGCCACCACCTCCTTGAGGAACGAGTTCAGCCGACCCGTCGAGATCCTGGCGTCCCAGGACTCCAGCGCCGTCTCGAGAGCCGGCACCAACTTCTGCACCGCACGCCCGGTCTTCGCCGAGATGTTGATCCTCGGCGCCCACTGCACCTGCGCCAGTTCGCGCTCGATCTCGCGGCCGAGGTCATAGCGTCGTTCCTCGTCCACGAGATCCCATTTGTTGAACGCCAACACCAACGCCCGGCCCGCCTCGATCACCATCGACAGCACCCGTTGGTCCTGCTCGGTCAGAGGCTGCGACGCGTCGATCAACACGATGACGACCTCGGCGGCATCGATCGCGCCACGGGTGCGCACCGACGCGTAGAACTCGTGTCCGCTGGCTTGGCCGACCTTGCGCCGCAGCCCCGCCGTGTCGACGAAACGCCAAGTCCTGTCGCCCAATTCGATCAGCGAGTCGACCGGGTCGACGGTGGTCCCCGCTTGATCGTGGACGACCGCGCGCTCGTCTCCGGCCAGCTTGTTCAGCAGCGAGCTCTTCCCGACGTTCGGCTTGCCGACGAGTGCGACCCGTCGCGGCCCGCCACCGCGCGCGCCGACCTCCGACACCACGGGCAGCGACGCGACGACCTCGTCGAGGAGGTCGGCCACGCCGCGGCCGTGCATGGCGCTGATCGGATGCGGCTCCCCCAGGCCGAGTGACCACAACGCGGCGGCGTCCGCCTCGCCCCGCTCGTTGTCGACCTTGTTCGCCGCGAGGAACACCGGCTTGCCGGACCGCTGCAATATCTTGGCCGCCGCCTCGTCGCCCGCGGTGGCGCCGACGACGGCGTCGACGACGAGGATGATCGCGTCGGCCGTGCGCATCGCCACCGACGCCTGCTCGGCGACGAGCTGCTGCAGTCCCTTCGCATCGGGTTCCCAGCCGCCCGTGTCCTGGATCATGAACCGGCGACCGATCCAATTCGCGTCGTAGGACACCCTGTCGCGCGTGACACCGGGGATGTCCTGCACCACGGCCTCACGGCGACCGAGGATCCGGTTCACCAGGGTGGATTTCCCGACGTTCGGCCGCCCGACGACGGCGACCACCGGAGGCGGACCCGATTGCTCGTCGGCGTCCTGGTCGTCACCGATATCGGAATCGGTGATCTCCCAGTCGCTTTCGTCGACCCAGGTGCCGTCGGAATCGCTCATCGACGGGCTCCCGCGTGCTGCGTGACCAGATCCACCAGGTGGGCGACCACCTCGGACTCCGACATGTCGCTGGTGTCGACCACCAGCGCGTCGTCAGCCGCACGCAGGGGGGACACCTCGCGGGTCGAGTCGAGATGGTCGCGCCGTTTCACACCGGCCAGCACGGCCTCGTAATCGTCGACGAGACCGTTGGCGACGTTCTGTTCGTTACGCCGCCGTGCCCTCACCTCGGCCGAGGCGGTGAGGAAGATCTTCACGTCGGCATCGGGCAGCACGACGGTGCCGATGTCGCGTCCTTCGACCACGACGCTGCCGGGACCCGCGGCCAGTTCGCGCTGCAAGCCAACAAGCCGCGCGCGCACCGCGGGCACCGCCGATACCGCCGAGACCGCCTTCGTCACCGCATCGCCGCGAATCTCCGCCGAAACGTCCTCTGCGTCGAGATACGCGCGGTCTTCGTCGGGGTCGTATCCGACCGAGAGCGGCACGTCGACCGCGGCGGATTCGACCGCCCGAGTGTCACCGGGCTCGGCGCCTGCCCGCAGCACTGCCAGCGTCACGATGCGGTACATCGCGCCCGTGTCCAAGTAGCGGGCGTGCAGTGCACGCGCCAACGCCCTTGAGACTGAGGACTTTCCGGTACCTGCGGGCCCGTCGACCGCGATGACCACCGACTCGCTCACAGGCCGACCGCCTTGTACAGTGCCCCGACTTCGCTGCGCGTCAGCACCCGGATGCTGCCGGGCCGCTGCTCCCCCAGCGCCACCGCGCCGATGTCGGTTCGCACCAGCTCCTGAACCGGGAACCCGACCTCCTTGAGCAGGCGTCGGACGATGCGCTTGCGGCCTTCGTGCAGCGTCACGCGCACCATCGTCTTGCCGGGCACGGCGTCCACGACGGCGAAGTCGTCGACACGCGCGGGCCCGTCTTCGAGGTCGACGCCCTCGCGCAAGGTGCGGCCGAGGCCGCGCGGCACCGTCCCCAGCACCGTCGCGAGATACGTCTTGGGCACTTCGAACGAGGGATGCATCAGCCGGTGCGCCAACTCGCCGTCGTTGGTCAACAGCATCAGCCCTTCGGTGTCGGCATCGAGTCGTCCGACGTGAAAGAGCTTCTTGTTGCCGCGGACTCGGTGCTCGACCAGGTCGCCGATGCACGGCCTTCCGCGATCGTCGGACATCGTCGAGTGCATGCCTCGAGGTTTGTTCAAGGCGAGATGCACCAGCGTGTCATCGACCATCACCCGGGCCCCGTCGACGCGGATCACCGACACGTCCGGGTCCACCCGGGTGCCGAGCTCGGTCACGACCGTGCCGTCGACCTCGACCCGACCGTCGGTGATCATTCTCTCGGCCACCCGACGTGATGCTATTCCGGCTTGCGACAGCACTTTCTGCAGCCGCACGCCCTCGTGATCGGCCATCTCAGTCTTTGTCCACGTCGAAGGACATCGGCTGCTCTCCGCTCGACGACGGGGCACCGCCGAGCTTTGCGAAACGCGGTTCGTCGCCGAGGGTTTCACTCAGATCGTCGATGACGTCGACGTCCGGCAACAGCGGCGCGATGTCGGGAAGGTCGGCGAGCGAACTCAATCCGAGCCGCTCCAGGAAGAGTTCCGTCGTCGAGAAGGTGGTGGCACCGGTGTCGGTGTCGGTGCCCGCCTCGGTGATCAACCCGCGCGCCAACAGGGTCCGCATCACCGCGTCCACGTTGACGCCCCGGACCGCGCTGACCCGCGCACGCGTCACCGGTTGGCGATACGCGACCACCGCCAACGTCTCCAGGGCCGCGCGCGTCAGTTTCGAGCGGGAACCGTCGAGCAGCAGCCGCTCCACATACGGCGCGTACAGCGACCTGGTGTACATGCGCCAACCGCCGCCGGCTTCGCGAAGGTCGATCCCGCTCTGCCTGGCGGTCAGCTCCTCGGCCATGGCCGCGAGCTTGGCCGCCACCCGATAGGCGGGCTGCTGAATGGCAGCAGCGAGTGCGTCGACGGTGACCGGTGTGTCGACCACGAGCAGTAACGCCTCCAGCACGGCGCCCAGTTCGGCGTCCGCCAGCTCCGGCGGCTCGGCGACGTCGATGCCGAGGTCGGCGATGTCGCCGTCCAATCCTTCGGGCACGCCGCCGTTGACGGGCTCGCGCACGTCGTCGTCCGGCACGGCGGGCCCGTCGTCGCTCGGCGGGGA
>DATEIG010000049.1:0-2230 GCA_035279185.1 Mycobacterium sp. | reverse complement strand
CTCGTCGGCAGCG
The DNA here is from genome assembly GCA_035279185.1 of Mycobacterium sp. GTDB lineage: Bacteria > Actinomycetota > Actinomycetes > Mycobacteriales > Mycobacteriaceae > Mycobacterium. Next base: position 2,217 of record DATEIG010000049.1, on the reverse strand, counting down.
TGCGGGACACGCTCGCCGCGCTGCAGCCCGCGCTGCGGCAGAAGCCGAACCGCGACCATCTGGACCGCTCGCTGAACCATTACCGCAAGACGCGCAAGCGCCTCGACGAGTTGGCCGTCAACGATCGCGACCGCACCCCGATCCGACCCGAATACGTTGCGGGACTGGTCAATCAGTTGTCCGCCGACGATGCGGTGTTCACCGTCGACGTCGGATCGCCCGTGGTGTGGGCGGCCCGCTATCTCAGGATGAACGGCAGGCGGCGGCTGATCGGGTCGTTCAACCACGGCACGATGGCATGCGCGCTTCCGCTGGCGATCGGGGCGCAGAGCGCCCACCGCGACCGGCAGGTGGTCGCGCTTGCCGGTGACGGCGGGCTGACGATGCTGTTCGGTGAGCTGATCACGCTGACGCAGAACCGGTTACCGGTCAAGGTGATCGTGTTCAACAACTCGTCGCTCAACTTCGTCGAACTGGAGATGAAGGCGGCGGGCATCGTGAACTTCGGCACCGACCTGCACAACCCGAACTTCGCCGACGTCGCCAACGCGATGGGAATCTTCGGCCGCCGGGTCGAGCAGCCGTCGGACCTCCAGCAGGCCGTCGCCGATGCTTTCGCCCACGACGGCCCCGCCGTCGTGGACGTGGTGACCGCACGCCAGGAGCTGTCCATACCGCCCGCGATCACCGTCGAACAGGCGAAAGGCTTCTCGCTCTACGCGATACGGACCATACTGGCCGGCCGGGGCGAGGAACTGCTCGACCTCGTCACCACCAACGTCGCGCGACGCATCCTGGACTGAGCACCGAGCCTCAGCCGGGATGCAGTGCGTCGCCGACGTGTTCGTCGACGCGGGTGTCGAGTGAGACGTCCTTCGTCTCCCGCATCACCAGCAGCGCTGTGAAACTCAGCGCTCCCGCGATGGCGAGATACAAACCGACCCATGCGACGCCGTAGTTGCTGGAGATCCACGTGGCGATGAACGGCGCCACCGCGGCGCCGAGAATACTGGCGACGTTGTACGAGATGCCCGAACCGGTGTAGCGCACATTGGTGGGGAACAACTCGGGCAACACCGCGCTCATCGGCCCGAAAGTCAGTCCCATGATGGTCATCCCGATCGCCAAGAAAATGAGGACGGACGTCTCGGTGGCGCGGTCTTGGGACAGCAGCGGCCCGAACAGCGCGCCGTAGGCCATCAGCACAGCGGTTATCGTCAGCAGCGTGCGTCGGCGGCCGAACCGGTCGGCCAGGATGCCCGCCAACGGGATGGTCGCGGCGAAGAACAGAATCGTGATCAACTGCAACTGCAGAAAGTCGACGTAGCGGAACCCGAGTCCGCCGCCGTCGGGCGGCTTCTTACCGGTGCCGTAGCTCAGCGCCCACGTCGTCACGATGTAGAAGATCGTGTAGGTCGCGAGCATGACGAAGGTGCCGATGATGAGTTGCCGCCAACTCGTCCGAAACACTTGGGCCAGCGGCGCTTTCACCCGCTCGCCGCGTTCCAGCGCGCGCGTGAACACCGGCGTCTCGGTCAGCCGCAACCGCACGTAGAGCCCAATCGCCACCATCACGATGCTCAGCAGGAACGGGATGCGCCAGCCCCACGTCAGGAAGGCGCCGTCGAGGTCGGGTTGGGCGTTGTTGTGGCTGAGCCACAACACGATGAGCAGGAACATCCCGTTGGCGAGGAAGAAGCCGAACGGTGCGCCCAACTGCGGCCACATCGCGGCCCATCCGCGTTTGCCCGGCTTCGCGGTCTCGGTCGCCAGAAGGGCCGCGCCGCTCCACTCGCCGCCGAGCGCGAGACCCTGGCTGAATCGCATCAGCGCCAACAGCGCGGGAGCGAGGAGACCCACTTGGTGGTAGGTGGGCAGCAGGCCGATGAGGAACGTCGCGATGCCCATGGTGAGCAGCGAACCAATCAGGGTGGCCTTGCGCCCGACTCGATCACCGAAGTGGCCGAACAGGATTGAGCCAAGGGGTCGCGCAACGAACGCCAGGCCGAACGTCGCCAGCGAGGCCAGCAGCGCGGTGGTGGGGTTGCCCTTCGGGAAGAAAAGATGGGGGAAGACGGCGACGGCCGCGGTGGCGTAGATGTAGAAGTCGTAGAACTCGATCGTGGTGCCGACCATGGATGCGACCACGATGCGGCTGCGGGGAACGCCGTCGACGAGGTCTGCCTCTGTCGTGCTCATGCCAGTCACTTCCTGTCC
>DATEIG010000048.1:0-2895 GCA_035279185.1 Mycobacterium sp. | reverse complement strand
ACGCTTCGATCGCAGAGCTTCTCGATGCGGGTGTCGCCCGCCAGAGTGGCGAGTGAGCTTCTGACAGAAAGGACGACCGATGGCGTGGGACTTCTCCACCGACCCCGAGTGGGCCGAGCAACTGGCCTGGGTCGAAGAGTTCGTGCGGTCGGAATGCGAACCGATCGACCTGATCGTCAAGGAGTCTCACGACCTGAACGACCCCGTTCGACAGGCGCTCATCCCGCCGCTGCAACAGATCGTCAAGGACCGCGGGCTGTGGGCCACCCACCTCGGCCCGCATCTCGGCGGGCCCGGCTACGGACAGGTGAAGCTGGCGCTGCTCAACGAGATCCTCGGCCGGTCAGAATGCGCACCGATCGTCTTCGGCTCGCAGGCGCCTGATTCCGGCAACAGCGAAATACTCGCGCACTACGGGACGCCCGAGCTGAAGCAGCGCTACCTCGAGCCACTGCTCGACAACCGCATCGTCTCCTGCTTCTCGATGACCGAACCCCAGGGCGGTGCCGACCCCAAGGTGTTCGAGACGACGGCCGTGCAGGACGGCGACCACTGGGTGATCAACGGCGAGAAATGGTATTCGTCGTTCGCGTCGATGGCGTCGTTCATCATCGTCATGGCGATGACCGATCCGGATGCTCCGCCCTATCAGCGGTATTCGATGTTCGTCCTCCCCGGCGACACACCCGGCATCAACGTGCTGCGCGACGTCGGCCTCGGCTACCAGCCGCTGGGTGGGGGCGGGCGCGAAGGCTACGTGCGCTACGAGAACGTGCGCGTTCGTGACGACCACATGCTCGGCCCGCGAGGTGGCGCGTTCGTCGTCGCGCAGACGAGGTTGGGCGGTGGCCGCATCCATCACGCCATGCGCACCGTCGGACTGGTCCGGCGCATCTTCGACATGCTCACCGAACGCGCGGTGTCGCGCTACACGCAGGGCGAGGTGCTCGCCAACAAGCAGATGGTGCAGGAGATGATCGCCGACTCGTGGATGGAGATCGAGGCGTTCCGGCTGCTGACTCTCCAAACCGCATGGAAGATCGACAAATACAACGACTACAAGGCGGTGCGCGGCGACATCTCCGCGGTCAAGGCGATGATGCAGAAGGTGCTGCATGACGTATCCGCGCGGGCGCTGCAGCTGCACGGTTCGCTCGGCACGTCCCACGAGATGCCCTTCGTGCAATACCTGACCGAGTCGTTCGTGCTCGGGCTCGCCGACGGGCCGACCGAAGTGCACAAGGTGACACTCGCGAGGCTGCTGCTCAAGGACGTCAAACCCGCTCCCGACGTCTTCCCCTCCGAGCACCTCCTGCGGCTGCGAGAGGCCGCCGAAGCGAAATTCGCCGACAAGCTGGCCGGAATCTTCCGCGCACGCGAGGAGCGAAACGGATCCAGCGGATGAACGGCAAGGTGGCGTTGGTCACCGGGACCAGCCGGGGCCTCGGCAGGGCGATCGCAAAGCGGCTCGCGGCAGAGGGTGCGACCGTCGCGCTCACCGCTCGCACCCTGGACCCCGACCCGAAATATCAGGGCTCCCTTGCCCAGACGCTCGACGAGATCGTGACGGCGGGTGGATCGGCGATTGCCGTTCAGGCCGACCTCTCCAATGTCGAAGAGCGTGAGCGGCTTTTCGGCGAGGTCGTCGGCCGCGTCGGTGCACCTGACATCGTCGTCAACAATGCAGCGGTCACCTTCCTCCGTCCGCTCGACGAGTTTCCCGACCGTCGGGTGCGGCTGATGATGGAGATGCATCTGATGGCCCCGCTGCACCTCACCCAGTTGGCGATTCCCGCCATGCGTGAGCGCGGCCGCGGCTGGATACTCAACGTGACGTCGGTCGGCGGCGACCTGCCCGCAGGGCCGCCGTTCTCCGAGTTCGACCGCACGGCGGGCTTCGGCGTCTACGGCACATGTAAGGCCGCATTGAACCGACTGACGAAAAGCCTTGCCGCCGAACTCTACGACGACGGCATCGCAGTCAACGCAGCGGCGCCGACCAACCCCGTTGCCACCGAGGGTGCAGGTGCGCTCGATCTCGCCAAGACCGACACCGAGAGCATCGAGTTGATCACCGAGACGGCGTATCTGCTGTGCACCGGCGACCCGAAAACGCTGACCGGCCGCATCGCGCACACCCAGGAGTTCTTTCGCGAGGTCGGTCGGCTGTCCTAGCCGCGAACGTCGTCAGCGAGAGGCGGTGTCGCCATAGCACGGCGGTCCCCACAGGCCCCGCGACGCTGCCCGCGCCTCGGACTCGGCTGCCTCGATGGCGGCGTGGCGAGTCACCGGAATACCTTCGTAGACATAGGATTTCGCGACACCCGCGCGAGCCGCCTCGACCGAATAGTCGAAGCCGTCGGCGCGGACGAGATAGCCAAGCGTCCGCCCGTAGCGGTCGGTCCTGTCCTGGGTCGGATCCGGTTGCAGCGCCACCCGCCGGCCGACCATCGTCGACCGGGCGAACTCCGTGGCCTCCGGCCCCCAGCACGCGACGCCGACTCCCGGTTTCTTGGTCTCCGGTGTGTCGATGCCCAGCACCCGGACGCGTAGCCGGCCCCGGGAATCGTCACGGATGTCGATGGTGTCACCGTCGACCGCACGCAGTACTTCGGCGGTGGTCTCGACGATGTCGGCGGTCGCGATCGGCGACACCGTCAACGACGCCGCGCACACCGCGACCGCCAGCGCCGGAAGAAGCCAACGTCGGACCGCCGACAGTGAATCTGACGACGCAGAAAGCCTCACATCGTCGTCAGATTCACTGTCGAGTCGGCGGCGACGGCTAGTTTTCGCAGCCGATGCCGTCGCCGTCCCGATCGAGGTGCGGGGCATAGCCGGGATCGCCTTTTATGACGGGCGCGGCACCGGCAGCGCGGGCCGCATCGCAGTTCT
>DATEIG010000047.1:0-4095 GCA_035279185.1 Mycobacterium sp. | reverse complement strand
CTCGTCGGCCGAAACACGCTGCAGCAGTTGATCAGCGATGGTCTCGTCGCACGCCTTGCCGGTGTTGCGGTGCGACACCCGCGTCGCGAGCTCCTGGAAGGTCACGTAGATGACGGAGTCGAACAGGCTCTCGGCGAACAGGTCGCCCTGCTGGTTCTGGCCCGGGCTGAAGCCGCGGGTCACCTGCTCGAGTCGCAGGGTCTCCAGCGCGACGGGGTCTACGGCGCGGGTGACGACGAGGTAGTCGCGCAGCGCGATGCCGTGCCGATTCTCCTCGGCGGTCCAGCGGTTGACCCACTGGCCCCATGCGCCGTCCATGCCGAAGTTCATCGCGATCTCGCGGTGGTAGGACGGCAGGTTGTCCTCGGTCAGCAGGTTCTGGATCATGGCCGTCTGCGCCACCTCGGACAGCTGCGACTGTCCTGGTTCCCAGTCCTGGCCGCCGAGCGCGTAGTAGTTCTTGCCGTCCGACCACGGGATGTAGTCGTGCGGGTTCCAGTCCTTGCGCATCGAGAGATGCCGGTTGAGGTTCTTCTCAACAACAGGCTCGAGCTCGTGCAGCAGGTGCAGGTCGGTCAGGTTTTCATGCATCAGGCCTGCGTCCTCCTCGGTGGGGTCGGCCGACGGTCGTCGTGCGCACGGCCAGTAGATTTATCTGTACCTGTTGGTTGCAGTCAATATATCTGTGTAACCCAGACACATCAAGTTGCCCCGGCGGCGTCCGAGCGTCGGATCGGTCACGTTTTCACCCGACGTGGCGTTGCGGCGATCCGCGCGAACTCCACGCGAACTTCACGCGAACAAGGACGCCGGTACTGCTCGCGGGCCGGGCCACTCGGCGGTATTGTTTCCGCAGGCAATCAGGGCGCCTGCATTCGCGGCAACCGTGGACCTCATAAATAGGTGGGCATGTTGAAGAAGATCATCGTTTCGGCCGGCATCGGCGCGGCGGGTGTTGCGCTGGGGTTGTTCGGCGCAGGCATCGCCTCGGCCGCGCCGGATGTGGTGGGAATGACCTACGGCGACGCGGTTTCGACGATCGAGGACGGGGGCGGCACCGCCAAGATCTCGGTCACCGTCGGCGACCGTCAGGATGCGATGGGCGACTGCCTGGTCACCAACGCCACCGACGCACCCTTCATGCGCGACATCGGCGGCGAATTCGGGCACGCTGACGGCGAGGTGCTGCTGGCACTGAACTGCAACCGCGGTGCCGCGACGGCGGGTGTGCCCGGCGCCTCGGCGGCCAGCCCGGAGGGTCGCGAGTTCACGGCCAAGGCCGAGGAAGCCGCCGCGGCGGCGCAGGCCGAGCAGGATGAGCTTGCTGCGGCCGGCGCGACCCCGGGCGCCGAGGAAAACATCCCGACCGGGTAGTTAACCCCCGCCTCACCTTCTCTTCGCGTTCTCACAGCGGGCGCTTGCCAGGCTCGCTGCATGAAGATCATCGTTTCGGCAGGTGCCGCTGCGGCGGCGATCGGTGCTCTCGGACTCTTCGGGGCAGGCGTCGGCTCGGCGGCGCCCGACGTCGAGGGCATGACGTACGAGGATGCGGTCGCCGCGATCGAGGAGGACGGCGGTATCCCCAAGATCGCGGTGACGTTCGGCGATCGTCAGGACGCGATGGGTGCCTGCCTGGTCACCAGGGTGACCGACGGGTCCTACGTGCGGCCGATTGCCGGCGACGTCTACTTCGGGCCTGACGAGGGCGACGTACTGCTCACCCTGAACTGCAACCGCGGTGTCGCCAACGCGACCACGCCGGGCGCATCCGCGGCGAGCGTGGCCGGCCGTGAGTTCCAGGCCAAGGCCGAGGAGGCCGCCGCCGCGGCTCAGAACGAGCAGGACGAGTTGGCCGAGGCCGGTGAAACGCCCGGGGTTGCGGGCCAGGTCGCCGAGTAGGCGTCAGTAAGTCCGGACCTTGTTGAGCACCATGTCGACGCAGTAGTCGATGAACTGCTCGCGGGTCGCGGCGAGCCTGCCGTTCAGGTAGGCGATGAACAGCGCCGTCAGCGAGCCGAGCAGAGCGGTGGCCACCATCGCCTGCATGGCGGGCTCGGTGATCTCGGTGATGCGCGTCACTTTGCGCTGCAGCAGTTCGATGAAGCTGGGCATCCAGTTCGCACCGGATCGGGTGAGCACCGGTTCGACCGTCGGCGCGACGAGCAGCACCCGACCGCGCGCCGGGTCGTCGACCATCAGCGCGACGAATCGCTCGACGGCGTCGCGCGCGGTGGCTGCGGACGTCAGCGCTGACACCGCCCTGGCGCACACGTCGTCGTACACGGCGCGCACGAATTCGTCGCGGTCGGAGAAACTCTCGTAGAAGTAGCGCTCGGTGAGTCCGGAGGCCTTGCACACCGCGCGCACCGTCAGCGCTGGACCGTCCGGACCTCCCAGCAGATCGACGCCTGCGGCGATCAGTTCGTCGCGACGCAGCGCCTGGCGGTCGGAGAGCGGCACGCCCGACCACCGACCCCGTCGTTGACCGTCCGCCACAAGACTCCTAGAATCGATTGACAACGCATGTAGTCAGAATCTTGCCGACTCCGACCGGAAGCGCACCAGTGACTCAAGATACGTCTGAGGTATGCCCTGTCACCACCGGAACCACGCCCGGAGCGGCCGGCTGCCCGGTTTCCGGCGGCGGCTACGACGCCGTGCCGGATGTGCTCGGGCCCGATTCCTTGACCTGGAAGTACTTCGGCCAGTGGACCGGAATGCTGCAGGGATCGTGGGCCGGTTCGATGCAGAACATGCATCCGCAGTTGGGTGCGGCCGTCAAGGAGCACTCGATCTTCTTCATGGAGCGGATGCCGCGGCTGTATCGGTCGGTCTACCCGATCGGCGGTGTGGTGTTCGACGGTGATCGCGCACCGAAGACGGGCGCCCAGGTGCGTGACTATCACATCGGCATCAAGGGCGTCGACGATCAGGGTCGTCGGTACAGCGCGCTGAACCCCGACGTCTTCTACTGGGCTCATGCGACGTTCTTCAAGTCCGTTCTCCTTGCCGCGGAACGCTTCCGGGGCGGGCTGACCGACGACCAGCGGCGCCAGCTGTTCGACGAGCACGTCACCTGGTACCGGCTGTACGGCATGAGCATGCGCCCGGTGCCCAAGTCCTGGGAGGAATTTCAGGCCTACTGGGAACACATGTGCGCCAACGTTTTAGAGGACAACTACGCGACGCGTGAGGTGCTCGACCTGTCCACCATGACCAAACACCCGTCGCTGGAGTGGATCCCGGACTGGCTGTGGCGAATCAATCTGAAGGTGATGGAACGCTTCCTTCTGTTCGTCACCGTCGGCCTCTACGACCCGCCCGTCCGCGAACTGTTGGGCTACACGTGGTCACCGCGTCAGGAGTGGCTGCATCGCCGCTTCGGCAACCTCGTACATCTCGTCACCAAGCTGACGCCGAACCGCATGATGATGCATCCGCGCAAGCGCAGCGCGTTCGACCGTGCGACCGGTCGGCTGCCGTCAGACGCCCCGCTGGTGGAGACTCCCGCCCGCAACCTGCCGCCGGTCGGGCATCGCGACAACGGGTGGCACTACTGCCCGGCGGAAGCCGTATAGCCCGTCCAGACGCCACCGTCGAAATACCGTAGCTGCGAACGGTTTTCGGGATCGGGGAACCAACCCGGCTGCACCGGCGGGTAACGGCCGTAGATGCCGCGGGGGTCGCCCCGCAGGCTCAGCCGATGCTCGTATTCGGCCCTGGCGCGCAACCCGGCATCGCGCAGCGCAATGGCCCGGCTGCGCCTGCGCACGGCGAGGCCGAGCCAGAGCAGACCGACCAGGGCGGCGAGAACATGCGCCCCATTCCACAGCATCCAGACCACGACGACGACGGCCACCGAAGCCAGCAACGGGTGGCGTTGCCAGAGCGGGCGTCGAACAGGCTGGTACAGCATCGCCTCGATCGTACCCACGCCGCGCAACGGCGCTGGGCTGCCTGCCGGGGACCTCGGCGGTGCCGACGGTGCCTGCCCGCTAACCTAGGAGCGTGCAGGCGCCGGAGTTACTTGGCGGCCGCTATGAATTGCGGGGGATTCTGGGCCGCGGTGGTATGGCCGAGGTTCGCGACGGCTGG
>DATEIG010000046.1:0-6525 GCA_035279185.1 Mycobacterium sp. | reverse complement strand
TCGGGCCGCTGCGGATACCTGATCGGGTATGGCAGGCACGATTCGCAACTCGCGACCGCTGAAGCTGGCGATGAAGTACTTCGCCCGCGCGCACATCTGGGCATACGAGCACACCGACGGGATCGTCGGCTCCCGGTTGCTCTGGTTCCCCGCGGCGCTGGTGACGACGACGGGCCGCAAATCAGGGGTTCCGCGCACCACGCCGACCCTGTACCTGCGAGACGGCGACCGCGTGATCCTTCCCGCGTCCTTCGGTGGGCGCGACGCTGATCCCGCGTGGTACCTCAACCTGCAGTCGAACCCGAAGGTGCAGGTGCAGATTCGAGGTGATCGCCTGGAGATGGTCGCGCGTGATGCCACCGAGGAGGAACGTAAGCGCCTGTGGCCCAAGCTGATCAAGATGTACCCGCCATATCGGAACTACCGTGAGGCGACGGATCGGGTGATTCCGTTGGTCGTCTGCGAGCCATGACGAGGTTCACCGCGATCGCGAGCGCGAACAGGACAGCGCCGACGATGATCGTCGTCGGGTGCAGATAGAGCAGCAGCGCAGCCGCCGGCGCGCACAGCACCCGCTCCGGCCATCCTGCGCGGCGTAGCAGCCAGCCACCGGTGACGACCGCGAGCGCCGCCACGCCGAGCGCCGAAACGGCTGCCGTCCATACCATGTCGACGACCGAGCGCAGGCCGAGCAGCCCCTCACCGTTGTCGGTGAGCACGAAAGCGAACGGCACCAGGAATGCGGGCAGCGTGTATTTCCACGTCTGCATCATCGTGGCCATCACCCGGCCGCCGGTGATGGCCGACGCGGCCACCGAGGCCAGCGCCGTCGGCGGCGTCACCTCCGACAGCACGGCGAAGTAGAAGACGAACATCGCGGCCGCGGGTGCCGCGACGCCGAGGTCCTGCAGGGCAGGCCCGACAACCACCCAGCTGATCACGAACGATGCCGTCACGGGCACCGCCAACCCGAGGATTGCCACCGCGAGAGCGGCGAACACCGCGGTGAAAGTGAGTACCAGCGCAGGGTTCTCGGTGATTCCCCGCGCTGTGTTCACCAGGATCGAGTGCAGCTGAAGGCCCAGGCCCGTCCGGGTGATCATCGCCGCGATCACACCGGCCGCCGCGCACACCGCCGCCACCGCGAGAACACCTCGCACACCGGTGCCGAGCGAGCGGTACAGCCGCGCCGGCGTCATGCGGTGCTGCTTGTCCAGGAACGACAGCGCGATCTGCACGAAGGTCGCGTACACCACCGCCCTCACGGCGGAGATGTCCATGGCCAGAAAGACCACGATCATGACCAACGAGATCAGGTGATAGCCGAAGCGGCCGAGCAACTTCCAGCCCGGCTGCTCGCTGATCTCCACCTCGCGGGTGTTCCACCGGCGAGCGTCGATCTCCACAGCGAGGAGGATGCCGAGGTAGTAGAGGATCGTCGGCACGATCGCCCACACCAGCACCGTCAGGTACGGCACACCGAGGTACTCCGCGATGATGAACGCCGCCGCGCCGAGCGTCGGCGGCGACAGGATCGCCCCGATGCCCGCCGCGGCCAGCATCCCGCCCGCGTTCTCTTTCGGGTAGCCGGCGCGGCGCAGGATGGGCCATGTCACCGAGCCGAGGCTGACGGTCGTCGCGGTGCCGGAACCGGACACCGAGCCCAGAAGGAATCCCGCGAGTGTCACCGTGCGGCCGGGTGCCGCCCGTGATCGCCGGAACGCGGCGAGTGACAGGTCGATGAAGAACTTGCTCGCGCCGGAGGCGTCGAGCACCGCACCGTAGATCGTGAACAGGATGATGTAGGTGGCGGCGACGTCGAGCGGCACCCCGTAGAGGCCGGTCGATTGGATGAACGACGCGCTGATGATCTGGTTCCAGTCGACGCCGGCGTGGGCGATGGCGGCGCCCTGAGGCAGGTACCCGCCGTAGTACGCATATGCCAACGCGAGCAGGCAGACCAGCGGAAGCGCGATGCCGGTGGTCCGGCGGCAGGCCTCGAGGACCAGGAGCAGCACCACGGTGCCGACCAGCACGTCGATCATCGCGGGCGTACCCTGCCGACTCAGGAACTCGTCGAAACCGCCTCCGCCGCCGGCGATTTCGAATGGCAGCACCGGGTAGAGGCACGCGACCAGCGCGACGGCCGCCAACAGCCAGTCCACGATCGTGGGATTGCCCTTGGGGACCGCAGGCTCGTCAGGAGACTGCTTCGCCCGTCGCAGCCGCACCCCGGAGCGGTAACAGAGCAGCGTCAACGGCAGCACCGCCGCGAGGAAGTAGATCAGCGAGACCTGGTTGCCCTGGGCGAGCGGGAAGAACACCTGGTAGATCGCGAAGAGGCCGATGAGGACGCAGACGGCTGTCACCGCGTGGCGCACCCACCCGGTGAGCTCCCGGGCGGGCTTCTCTTCTTCGTAGGCCGCCGCGGCGGCCTCGGTCAGCTCTTCGCGCCGAGCTCGTCCAGCGCCTTCTTCGCCCCCGGGTGGAGTGGCACCGGGTCGGTCTGTCGGGCCGTGTCCAGGTTGATGCCCTGGGCCGCCTTGTTCACCTTCACCAGATCGGCCTTGTGATCGAACAGCGCCTTGGTCAGCACACATGCCGTATTGCCGTCCATATCTTCGTTGACCAGAAGGAGATTCGGCACGACCACGGTCGCCACGTCAGCAGGCGTCTGGTAGGTCGCCGCCGGAATGACGCCGCGCTCGTAAATCGTGTTGATCTCCTTCAACTTGTCCAAGGTGTTGCTCACATCGAGCAGTTTGACATTGCCGCGCTGGCTGGTGAACAGGTCGGTGATGCCACTCGTGGGCAGGCCGCCGGACCAGAACATCGCGTCGATCGAGCCGTCCTTCATGCCTTCGACCGTCTTGCCCAATTCCGTGCGCTGGGCCTGGATGTCCTTGGCCGGGTCGAGTCCCGCGGCCTTGAGCATCCGGTTGGCGATCACCTCGGTGCCCGAGTTCGGCGCACCCGTCGACACCCGCTTGCCGCGCATGTCGGCGATCGAGTTGATGCCCGAGTTCGACCTCGCGACCACCTGGGTGTAGTTCGGGTACAGCCGCGCAAGGGCCGCGATCGGCTGAGGCGAGTCGAAGGACTCCTTGCCTTCGGCCGCGTCGGCGGCGGTGTCGGCGAGCGAGAAGGCCACCTGGTGTGTGCCCGCGACGAGCTGCTGGATGTTCTGCAGCGAGGCAGACGTCTCGGCGGCTGTCGCCTTGAGCTTTCCGTCGCTCTGCGCGCTGATCGCTTCGGCGAGTGCGCCGCCGAGGCTGTAGTAGACCCCGGTGGTGTTGCCGGTCGCGATGCTCAGGCGAGCGTCCGAGGTGACCGTGCAGGTCGTCGGCTCGGAAGCCGCCTCCGCGCCGTCACCGCCCCTCTGACCACCGCATCCGGCCAGAACCAACAACAGTGCGCCGGCAACCACCGGCAATGTGATCCGCCTCACGCGATCATGATTGCCCGGATGGCCGGTTTTTACACCCGCATCAGAGGCAATCGATCGCGAAACGAGATTCCAGCAGGCCTGCACTCGCAACTTCCGTGCCGGAATGTCGTTTCGCGGAAAGGCGTCGTGATCGGCGGCCTGCGCGAATCAGGCGCCGAACACCGGTAGAGCCGGGCGCGCCTTGGCCAGTAGATCTGCCACGACCGGTCCGAGTTCCGCGGGATCCCACCGGGCCCCCTTGTCGACCTCGGGTCCGCGCGCCCACCCCTCCGCGATGCGGATGACGCCGCCTTCCACTTCGAACATCGTGCCCGTGACGTCGCGCGCCTCGACACTGCCCAGCCACACCACCAGCGGCGAAATGTTCTCCGGCGCCATGGAATCGAAGTCGTTGCCCTCGGTCGACATCATGTCGGCGAACACCGTTTCGGTCATCCTGGTGCGGGCGGACGGCGCGATGGCGTTGACGGTCACACCGTAGCGGCCCATTTCGGCGGCGGCGACCAGCGTCATGGCGGCGATGCCCGCCTTGGCCGCGCTGTAGTTCGCCTGCCCCACGCTGCCCTGCAGGCCGGCACCCGAACTGGTGTTGATGATCCGGGCATCGGGGGTGTTGCCCGCCTTGGACTGCGCGCGCCAGTAGGCGCCCGCATGCCGCATCGTGGCGAAGTGGCCCTTCAGGTGCACCGCGATCACCGCGTCGAATTCCTCTTCGCTGGTGTTGGCGAACATCCGGTCGCGCACGATGCCCGCGTTGTTCACCAGTACGTCGAACCCGCCGAAGCTGTCGACTGCTGTCCGGATCAGCCCCTCGGCCTGCTCCCAGTCGGCGACGTTGGCGCCGCTGGTGACGGCTTCCCCGCCCGAGGCGGAGATCTCGTCGACGACGTTCTGCGCCGCACTGCCGCCGCCTGCGGGCGACCCGTCGAGTCCGACGCCGATGTCGTTGACCACGACCCGCGCCCCTTCGGCCGCGAACGCCAGCGCATGCGCGCGGCCGATGCCGCCGCCTGCGCCCGTCACAATGACCACGCGACCGTCGAGCAATCCCATATCCGTTGTCTCCTTGACTATTTGATGTCAGCGGTGGTGGTGGCCAGGTAATGCGGCGGTTCGCCTCCGCCGTGCACTTCGAGCGATGCGCCGCTGATGTAGCGCGCCGCGTCAGAGGCGAGGAAGGCCGCCGCCCACCCGACGTCGGCCGGCTTTGCGAGCCTGCCGAGCGGAACGTTGCGCGAGATGGCGGCGATCGATTCGGCGTCGCCGTAGAAGAGTTCCGACTGCTCGGTCTCCACCATGCCGACGACAACCGAGTTCACCCGCACCTTCGGCGCCCACTCGACCGCGAGCGTGCTGGTGATGTTCTCCAGGCCTGCCTTCGCCGCGCCGTAGGCGACAGTGCCCGGCGTCGGCCTCCTGCCGCTGACGCTTGCGATGTTGATGATCGAGCCGCCATGCTCCTGCCCCTGCATGGCGGCGTTGGCATGGGTCGAAACCGACAGGGGGCCAAGCAGATTGAGTTCGAGGATCTTGGTGCTGAACTTGGCTGACGCCTCCGCTGCGGGCACGTACGGCGATCCGCCTGCGTTGTTGACCACCACATCGAGTCGGCCGTGCACCCCCACGACCGCGTCGATGAGCGCCTTCACCGAGTCGTCGTCGCGGACGTCGCAGGAGTGGAACTCGTACGGCGACCCTTCGACGGGGCGCCGCGCACACGTCACGACCGTCGCGCCCTGCCCGGCAAAGACGGCGCTGATGCCCGCGCCCACTCCGCGCACACCGCCGGTCACCAGGACGACCCGACCGTTCAGTTGCAGGTTGATACCGCTGTCAGCCGCGTCGGTCACTGTGCTAGCGTACCAAGCAAGTGCTTGCTTAGGTAGCCGACCCCCTGCAGGAGCATCGATGACGATCAACACCACGTCGGTCGAACCGGGCATCGTCTCGGTCACCGTCGACTACCCGCCCGTGAACGCCATCCCGTCCCGGGGCTGGTTCGAACTCGCCGACGCCATCACCGCGGCGGGCCGCGACCAGTCCACCCACGTGGTGATCCTCCGGGCCGAAGGCCGGGGATTCAACGCGGGCGTGGACATCAAGGAGATGCAGAGGACCTCTGCGGACGCGAGGAGCAAAGGTGAATTGGGCTTCGCCGCGCTGATCGACGCGAACCGCGGTTGCTACGAAGCGTTTCGCGCGGTGTACGAGTGCGCGGTGCCGGTCGTCGCCGCCGTCAACGGGTTCTGCGTGGGCGGCGGCATCGGACTCGTCGGCAATGCCGACGTGATCGTCGCCTCCGACGACGCGACGTTCGGGCTGCCCGAGGTCGAGCGAGGGGCCCTCGGCGCGGCCACTCACCTGTCGCGGCTCGTGCCGCAGCACATGATGCGTCGTCTGTTCTTCACCGCGGCGACCGTCGACGCCGCGACGCTGCATCACTTCGGTTCGGTGCACGAGGTGGTGCCGCGGGCCGACCTCGACGAGGCGGCGTTGCGCGTTGCCCGTGACATCGCATCGAAGGACACCAGGGTCATCCGCGCGGCCAAGGAGGCCCTGAACCTCATCGACGTGCAGAAGGTCAACTCCTCCTACCGGATGGAGCAGGGGTTCACCTTCGAACTGAACCTCTCCGGCGTCTCCGACGAGCATCGCGACGCGTTCGCGGGGACGGACAAGGGAACCAAGTGAGCCCCAAGAGAACAACTCTCGACGACGCGGTCGCCTCGGTCGAAAGCGGCATGACGATCGGAATCGGCGGCTGGGGGTCGCGGCGCAAGCCGATGGCGTTCGTGCGCGCACTGCTGCGCACCGACGTCACCGACCTGACGGTCGTGACCTACGGAGGCCCCGACATCGGGCTGCTGTGTTCGGCGGGCAAGGTCAAACGCGTCTACT
The DNA here is from genome assembly GCA_035279185.1 of Mycobacterium sp. Taxonomy (GTDB): domain Bacteria; phylum Actinomycetota; class Actinomycetes; order Mycobacteriales; family Mycobacteriaceae; genus Mycobacterium. The sequence continues at coordinate 179 of DATEIG010000046.1, read as the reverse complement.
ACGGATTCGTCTCGCTCGACTCGCCGCCGTTCTACGAACCCTGGTTCTCCAAGGCGCGAACCAGCGGGTCGATCGAATCGCGGGAGATGGACGAGGGCATGCTGCGGTGCGGCCTTCAAGCTGCGGCACAACGACTTCCGTTCCTGCCGATTCGTGCGGGGCTCGGCAGCGACGTGCGG
>DATEIG010000045.1:0-6010 GCA_035279185.1 Mycobacterium sp. | reverse complement strand
GGCGATCGCCAGTTCCTCATCGGTAGGAACAACTAGTACCGCTGTCTGCGACCCGTCCGTCGAGATGCGGCGCGCGCTCCTGTCGCCGCTGCGATTGCGGTCCGCGTCGAGTTCGATGCCGAGCCCGCCGAGGTCGGCCAGCGCATCCCACCGGACCGTCGCGTCGTTTTCCCCCACCCCCGCGGTGAACGTGATGACGTCGGTGCGGCCCAGGATCGCCATGTACGCGCCGATGTACTTACGCAACCGGTGGATGTAGACGTCGTAGGCCAGTTGCGCTGCCTCGTCACCGGACTCGATGCTCTTGTGCAGCACCCGGAAGTCGATGGAGCCGCCGAGACCCAGCACACCGGAGCGCTTGTTGAGCATCGTCTCGATGTCCTCGATACTCATCTTCGCGGTGCGCGCCAGATAGGTGAGGACCCCGGGGTCGATGTCACCCGACCTGGTACCCATCACCAGGCCCTCCATCGGCGTGAGACCCATCGACGTGTCGACGGGCCTGCCTCCGGCAATCGCCGACGCGGACGCACCGTTGCCCAGGTGCAACACGATCTGGTTCAGCGCGGTCGTCGGCGTGCCGAGGAACTCCGCGGCCTGTTCGCTGACGAACTGATGTGACGTGCCGTGGAACCCGTACCGCCGAATCCGCCACTCGTGGGCGAGATCCCGGTCGATTGCGTAGGTCGCGGCGGCGGGCGGGAGGTCGTGGAAGAACGCCGTGTCGAAGACCGCGACGTGCGGCAGTTCCGGCAGCGCGTCCCTGGCGACCCGGATGCCGAGCACGGCGGGCGGATTGTGCAGCGGCGCAAGCGGGGCGAGCTCTTCCAGCTGAGCGATGACCTCGTCGTCGACGAGCGTCGGCCGGTACAGATCGGGTCCGCCGTGCACGACGCGATGGCCGACGGCGGTGATGCCGTCCATGTGGTCGGACAGGTCGTCGAACGCGACCCGCATCGCCGCGGCGTGGTCGGGCACCTCGCCGTCGCCGATCCGCTCGACGATGCCGTCAGCGGCCACTTCGCCCGACTCGGGTCGGACGACAGCGTATTTCAGCGACGACGAGCCGGAGTTGAGCACGAGGACGGTCATTGCGTCTGCGCCTGGATCGCGGTGATTGCCACGGTGTTGACGATGTCTTCGATCAGCGCGCCCCGCGACAGGTCGTTGACCGGTTTCTTCAGGCCCTGCAGCACGGGACCGATCGCGATCGCGCCCGCACTGCGCTGCACGGCCTTGTAGGTGTTGTTGCCGGTGTTGAGGTCGGGGAAGATCAGCACCGTCGCCCGGCCCGCCACCTTCGAGTCCGGCATCTTGCTCGCCGCCGTCGTCGGGTCGACGGCCGCGTCATACTGGATCGGGCCGTCCACCAACAGGTCGGGCTCCCGCTGGCGAACGAGTTCGGTTGCGGCTCTGACCTTGTCGACGTCTGCGCCGGTTCCCGACGATCCCGTCGAGTACGACAGCATGGCCACCCGGGGCTCGATGCTGAACTGGGCGGCGGTGCGGGCCGACGAGATTGCGATGTCGGCGAGTTGCTCCGACGTCGGGTCGGGCACGATCGCGCAGCCGCCGTAGGCGAGCACCCGATCCGACAGGCACATCAGGAAGATGCTGGAGACGGTGGTGATGCCCGGCAGGGTCTTGATGATCTCGAAGGCGGGCCGCACGGTGTGCGCCGTCGTGTGCATCGCGCCGGAGACCATGCCGTCGACCATGTCGTTGTACACCAGCATGGTGCCGAAGTAGGAGACGTCGTGGATGGTCTCGCGCGCCTGCTCGACGGTGACGCCCTTGTGCTTGCGCATCTCCGCGTACTGTTCGGCGAACTGGTCGCACAGCTCGCTGGTGCGGGGGTTGAGCACGGTGGCTTCGGACAGGTCGACGCCGAGTTCGGATGCGCGCGCACGGATCTGCGACTCGTCGCCGAGGATCGTCAGCTCGGCGACGTTGCGTTGGATCAACCGGCCCGCCGCTTTGAGGATGCGGTCGTCCTCCCCCTCGGGGAGCACGATACGCCTGCGGTCGGCCCGGGCCCGCTCGAGTAGCTGATGGGTGAACATCTGCGGCGTGACGACCGTTGGGATCGGGATCGCCAGCTGCGCAAGCAGATCCGCGGTGTCGACGTGGGCGTCCATCAGCTCGATCGCGGTGTCGATCTTGCGCTGCGACGAGGCCGTCACGCGACCCCGTGTCGCGGCGACCCGGCTCGCCGTCTCGAACGTACCGTAGTTCGTCGCGATGATCGGCAGCCGCTGGTTCAGCCCGGCGACCAGCTTGTTGACCGACGGGTGCAGCTCGAGGCCGCCGTTGAGGATGATGCACGACAGCGACGGGAAACCCTCCGCCGCATGCGCGCTCACGACGGCGAGCACCACGTCGGAGCGGTCGCCCGGGGTGATCACCGCGACGCCGTCGGTCAGCCGCTCCAGCACGTGCTCGGCGGTCATGCCCGCCACCAGCACATCGAGGACCTCCCGTCGCAGCAGCTCCCGGTCACCGCTGACGAGGATGCCGTCGACGGCGCGCTCGAGATCGCCGACCGCGGGCGCGACGAGCAGCGGTTCCTCGGGTATCACGTAGGACTTCGGCTCGAAGCCGGCGAGCGCGTCGGCGACCGCGGCCATCTGCGCCGGGTCGCACCGGTTGGCGACCACCGCCGCGGTGTGGGCGTGCTGGCCCGAGATCTCGATCAGGCACAGCTCGACGACCTGGGCCACCTCCGTCGGCGTGCGGTCCTTGGCCTTGACGGCCAGCACGACAGGCGCGCCGAGGTTGGCCGCGATGCGGGCATTGGTGTCCAGTTCGCTCGGCGTGGTCACGTCGGTGTAGTCGCTGCCGACGATCACCACGGCGTCGCAGTGGTCGGCGACCTCGTGGTAGCGGTCGACGATGTCGGCGATCGCGGAGTCCGGATCATCGTGCAGCTGCTGATAACTCACGCCGACGCACTGCTCGTAGGTCAGGCCCGCGGTGGTGTGGGCCAGCAGCAGATCGAGGATGTAGTCGCGGTCCTCACCCAATCGGGTGATGGGGCGGAACACGCCGACCTTGGCCACGGTGGCCGCGAGCCGGTGCAGGATGCCGAGAGCGATCGTCGACTTGCCGGTGTCGCCCTCGGGCGAGGCGATGTAGATCCCGGACGAGCGCTCGCGCGAGGACCAGGTACCGGTGGCCACGCCGCCAAGGTATCAGCCCAGGCGGCGCAGCCGGGGCTCCAGATCCTTCTGGAAGAGCTCGAGGAAGCGGCGCTGGTCGTGCCGGGGGTCGTGGAACACCAGGTGATTGAGTCCCCACTTGACGTACTGCCCGACCATCTCGACGGCCTCGTCGGGGTCCGACGCCACGATCCAGCGCTTGGCGACCTGCTCGATGGGCAGCTCGTCGGCGGCCTTCTCCATCTCCATCGGGTCGTTGATGCTGTGCTTCTGCTCGGCGGTCAACGACAGCGGCGCCCAGAAGCGGGTGTTCTCCAGGGCCGCTTGCGGATCGGGGTCGTAGGAGATCTTGATCTCGATCATCTTGTCGATGTCGTCGGGGTTCTTGTCCGCGGCCTCGGCACCTTCCGTCACGGCGGGGATGAGCTTGTCCTTGTACAGCTCCTCACCCTTGCCCGAGGTGCAGATGAAGCCGTCGCCCGCCCGGCCCGCGTACTTGGCCACCTGGGGGCCGCCCGCGGCGATGTAGATCGGTATGCCGCCCTCGGGGACGTCGTAGATCGACGCGCCCTTGGTCTTGTAGTACTCGCCGTCGAAGTCGACACGGTCTCCGAGCCACAGCTCGCGCATCAGCCGGATCGACTCGCGCAGCCGGGCGTAGCGCTCCTTGAACTCCGGCCACTCGCCCTCGTAGCCGGTGGCGATCTCGTTGAGCGCATCGCCGGTTCCGACGCCGAGGAAGATCCGGTCCGGGTAGAGGCAGCCCATCGTGGCGAAGGCCTGCGCGATGACGGCCGGGTTGTACCGGAACGTCGGCGTCAGCACCGAGGTGCCGAGGAACAGGCGCTCGGTGCGTTCACCGACCGCCGTCATCCACGCCAACGAGAACGGCGCGTGGCCGCCCTCGTGGCGCCACGGCTGGAAGTGGTCGCTGACCGTTGCGCTGTCCATGCCGTGCGCTTCAGCCGCGACGGCGAGCTCGACGAGTTCACGCGGCGCGAACTGTTCCGCCGACGCCTTGTATCCGAGTTTCAGTTGAGCCACATGTTCGTTTCTACTCCACTGCCTACACTCGCGGCATGGCAGCGGCTCTCACGGCCATCACCGACAGCGTCCACTTCGCCCACACGGAGCTGGTCAACTGGACGTTGATCGCCGACAACACAGGCGTCGTGCTGATCGACGCGGGCTTTCCCGGCGACCGCGACGACGTGCTCGCGTCGATGCGCGAACTCGGTTTCGGCGTGGACGATCTGCGCGCGATCCTGCTCACCCACGCCCACATCGATCACTTCGGGTCGGCCATCTGGTTCGCGAAAACCCTTGGCACACCGGTCTATTGCCACGCCGACGAGGTCGGCCACAGCAAGCGTGAGTACCTCGAACAGGCCAAGCCCACCGACGTCGCCGCTCATGCGTGGCAGCCGCGATGGCTGAAGTGGTCGGTGGCGATCAGCCGCAAGGGCGCCTTCACCCACGACGGCATCCCGACCGCCGAGGCGCTGACCGAGGAGGTGGCCGCCACGCTTCCCGGCTCGCCGATCGCCATTCCGAGCCCCGGGCACACCGGCGGGCACTGCTCGTTTCTCGTCGACGGCGTACTGATCAGTGGTGACGCGCTGGTGACGGGACATCCGGTGGCCACCCGCACCGGTCCTCAACTGCTGCACAAGGTGTTCAACCACGACCAGGACCGGTGCGTGCGCAGCCTGGCCGCGCTGGCGATGCTGGAGACCGACGTGCTGGTGCCCGGCCACGGCCAGGTGTGGCGCGGCCCGATCCGTGAAGCGTGCGCTGCGGCGACGCCGCGTTAGACGAGCGCTTCGTAGCCGAGCAGGAAGATCGCGGTCAGGCAGAGACCGCAGCACAGCACGAACGTCGGCATCAGGATCTTGTCGTCGAGGTCGCCGTCGTCGGGCGCTTCCCGCCGCCTTCCGAGAAACGACCGGAGCCCGAGGCCGGCGGCGAGGGTCACCGCGGCTGCCGCGAAGAGCAGCCAGCCTACGGTCGTTTGCGAAATCTGCACCCCACCACACCCCCGCCGCCGTGTGCGACGGCTGCGGCCAGACTATAGGCAAAGGTGTTCACGCAGGGTCTGGCCTGAATATTCGGTGCGGAATGCGCCGCGCTCCTGCAGCAGCGGCACCACCCGGTCGACGAACTCGTCGAGTCCGTGCGGGGTCAGATGCGGGACCAGGATGAAGCCGTCGCACGCGTCGGCCTGGATGTGCAGATCGATCTCGGCGGCGACCTCGTCGGGGGTGCCGACGAATTGCTGGCGGCTGGTCACCGCGATGACGAGTTCACGGATGCTGAGGTTGTCGGCTTCGGCGCGCTGGCGCCAGCTCGCCGCCACCGCCTTCGGGTCGCCGTGACGTACCCGGCCCTGCGTGATGGTCGGGTCGTCGGCGGGCTCGACGTCGGGCAGCGGCCCGTCGGGGTCGTAGCCTGACAGGTCCCGCTGCCAGACCTGCTCGAGCATCGCGATCGCGGTCTGGGGGCCGACCTGCCGGCGGCGGATGTGGCGGGCCTTCTCGGCCGCTTCGGCGGGTGTGTCGCCGAGGACGAAGGTGGCGGCCGGAAAGACCTTGAGCGTGTCGGGATCCCGGCCGAACGACGCGGCCTGCTGCTTGACGTCGGTGTAGTAGGCCTGGCCTGCTTCCAGCGTCGAGTGCATGGTGAACGCCGCATCGGCGTAGCGGGCCAGGAAAGCGCGTCCGTCGGCGGAGTCGCCGGCCTGCAGCAGCACCGGATGTCCTTGCGGTGCACGGGGAAGCGTGCTCACTCCCCGCACGTCGAACTGCGGTCCCCGGTGGTTGACGGCGTGCACCTTGGCGGGGTCGACGTACACA
>DATEIG010000044.1:0-12788 GCA_035279185.1 Mycobacterium sp. | reverse complement strand
CGGCACCCCTGATCGCGACCTGCGCCGGCCCGGTCGGGCCCGTCAACTGCGTCGTCCACACCGGTTCCGCGTCGCCCTCGCCTTCATAGACCACCCACCGCACGCCGTCGACGTCCTGCGTCCCGGTCGGAACCATGTCCGCGTCGAGCGAGGCGACGAGCTTCTCCTCATCGGCGTTGCTCTGGATCAGCGCGAGGTACATGCCGCTCGGCGCGAGGTAGCCCACAGTCGACGACACCGCGCGGGCTGGCTGCCCGCTCGGATCCGTTCGGCCCATCTCGATGCCTGCGCGACTGCCGGAGTTGGAATTCCACCCGTCGGGCAGGACGGGCACGCGAATGGGAATGCGCAGCGCGTCGGCATCGGCCTGCAGGGCCGCGGGGGCGTCGAAGTCCGGCTTGGGCCCGGGACCGGGTCCGCTCGGCGAAAACGAGCACATGCCGACGATGCCCGCCAGCACGATGCACGCCACGACCAGCGGCGCGAGCGACCAGAACATGTCGCGCCCGTCCTGAAGCAACCGCGGCTTCGCGGGCTTGGGGGCGGGTTCCGGCTCAGAGGTCACAAGCGCCAGTATCCCAGCTCCCACAGCGGGACCGGCGAATGGGAGAATCCCTGCTATGTCTCCAGCACGAGGTGAAGCCCCCGACCGCAACCTCGCCCTCGAGCTCGTTCGCGTCACCGAGGCGGGTGCCATGGCCGCAGGACGCTGGGTCGGTCGCGGTGACAAGGAAGGCGGTGACGGCGCCGCCGTCGACGCCATGCGCGAACTGGTCAATTCGGTGTCGATGCGGGGTGTCGTGGTCATCGGCGAGGGCGAAAAGGACAACGCCCCGATGCTCTACAACGGCGAAGAGGTCGGCAACGGCGACGGCCCGGAATGCGACTTCGCCGTCGACCCGGTGGACGGCACGACCTTGATGAGCAAGGGCATGCCCAACGCCATCTCCGTTCTCGCGGTCGCCGAGCGCGGCGCGATGTTCGACCCGTCCGCGGTGTTCTACATGGAGAAGATCGCGGTCGGCCCGGACGCCGCCGACGTCATCGACATCACCGCACCGATCGCCGAGAACATCAAGCGCGTCGCCAAGGTGAAGAACTCCAGCGTCGCCGACCTCACGGTCTGCATCCTCGACCGGCCGCGACACGAGCAGCTGATGGCCGACGTGCGCGCTGCAGGCGCCCGCATCCGCCTGATCTCCGATGGCGATGTGGCAGGCGCCATCTCGGCGTGTCGGCCCAACTCCGGAACGGACATGCTGGTCGGCGTCGGCGGAACGCCTGAGGGCATCATCGCCGCGGCCGCGATCCGCTGCATGGGCGGTGCGATCCAGGGCAAGTTGGCGCCCACCGACGACGAGGAACGCCAGAAGGCGATCGACCGCGGCTACGACCTCGATCGGGTGCTGACGACCGAGGACCTGGTGTCCGGCGAGAACGTCTTCTTCTGCGCGACGGGTGTCACCGACGGCGATCTGCTTCAGGGCGTGCGGTATTCGGGCGGGGGCTGCACGACGCAGTCGATCGTCATGCGCAGCAAGTCGGGCACCGTGCGAATGATCGAGGCCTACCACCGGCTGTCGAAGCTCAACGAATACTCCGCGATCGATTTCACCGGCGACACCAACGCGGTCTACCCGCTGCCGTAACCCCCTCACAGAATAGGAACCGCATGAGCGTCGACAACGACGTCGAGTACCGCATCGAGCACGACACCATGGGCGAGGTCCGGGTGCCCAAGGACGCGCTGTGGCGCGCACAGACGCAACGCGCGGTGGAGAACTTCCCGATCTCGGGGCGGGGCCTCGAACGCACCCAGATCCGCGCGCTCGGCCTGCTCAAAGGCGCCTGCGCACAGGTGAACAAGGACCTCGGGCTGCTCGACCCCGCGAAGGCCGACGCGATCATCGCCGCGGCAGCTGAGATCGCCGACGGCCGTCACGACGACCAGTTCCCGATCGACGTGTTCCAGACCGGTTCCGGCACCAGCTCGAACATGAACACCAACGAGGTGATCGCGGGTATCGCCGCTGCGAACGGCGTGCAGGTCCATCCCAACGACGACGTGAACATGTCGCAGTCGTCCAACGACACCTTCCCCACCGCTACCCACATCGCCGCGACAGAAGCCGCTGTCCGCCACCTCATTCCGGCTCTCGAGGTGCTGCACGAGTCATTGGCGGGCAAGGCCAGGCAGTGGCGCGTCACGGTGAAATCCGGACGTACCCACCTGATGGATGCGGTTCCGGTGACGCTGGGCCAGGAGTTCAGCGGCTACGCACGTCAGGTCGAGGCCGGCATCGAGCGGGTCAAGGCCACGCTGCCGCGTCTCGGCGAGCTGGCCATCGGCGGCACCGCGGTCGGCACCGGCCTCAACGCGCCCGACGACTTCGACGTGCGTGTGGTCGAGGTGTTGAAGGAGCAGACCGGGCTGGCCGAATTGCAGGTCGCCAGAAACCATTTCGAGGCACAGGCCGCGCGCGACGGGCTGGTCGAGGCGTCTGGCGCGCTGCGCACCATCGCCGTCTCGATCACCAAGATCGCCAACGACATCCGGTGGATGGGCTCCGGCCCGCTGACCGGCCTCGGCGAGATCCAGCTGCCTGACCTTCAGCCCGGCAGCTCGATCATGCCCGGCAAGGTCAACCCGGTCATCCCCGAGGCCGTTACGCAGGTGGCGGCTCAGGTGATCGGCAACGATGCGGCGATCACGTGGGGTGGCGGCAACGGCGCGTTCGAGCTCAACGTGTACATCCCGATGATGGCGCGCAACATCCTCGAGTCGTTCAAGATCCTGACCAACGTCTCGAAGCTGTTCGCCGAGCGCTGCATCGACGGCCTCGTCGCCAACGACGAGCGGCTGCGTGAGCTGGCCGAGTCGTCACCGTCGATCGTCACGCCGCTGAACTCGGCGATCGGCTACGAGGAGGCCGCGGCCGTCGCCAAGCAGGCGCTCAAGGAGAAGAAGACGATCCGCCAGACGGTCATCGACCGCGGGCTGATCGGTGACAAGCTCTCCGAGGAGGAGCTCGACAAGCGCCTCGACGTACTCGCGATGGCCAAGGTCAAAGAGGGCGACAGCTAGCCCTTCCGCACGCTTTTAGGGACCAATGGCCCTGCCGCGGCAGGGCACTCGCTTGACACGCTGGAAGAGCGGAGAAAGCGAGGTACCGAGATGGCCGAATCATCGAAGTACGGAATCCTGGTCGCGGTCGACGGGTCACCCGAGTCGGATGCGGCCGTTCGATGGGGCATTGCGGAAGCGACGTTGCGTGACCTGCCGATCACGTTGGCGCACGTCATCGCCCCGGTGGTCGTCACCTGGCCCGTGCGTAACCTGCAGGGCAGCTACAACCGGTGGCAGGAGGACAACGCCGCCCACGTCATCGAGCTGGCCAAGAAGCTGGTGCACGACGCCGGGTCGGCCCTGCACATCCAGACCGTGGTGCGCCACGGCGGCGTCGCCACCGAACTCGTCGACGCCTCCCGCCACGCGACCATGACCGTTGTGGGCAGCCGCGGGCTGGGGGCGATCGGAGGCTCTGTGCTGGGCTCGATCAGCCGCGGGCTGTTGCACTACGGGCACGGACCGGTGGCGGTCATCCGCGCCGACGGTGCCGACGTGGACCCGACGGCGCCGGTGCTGGTCGGTGTCGACGGTTCACCGGCATCGGAGGCCGCCATCGCGCTGGCTTTCGACGAGGCGTCTCGTCGCGGCGTCGGGCTGATCGCGATGCATGCGTGGAGCGACCTGTCCGTCCCTGCGTTGGGCGAGGATTGGCGGGAGTACGAGCAAGAAGGGCACGAAATCATCGGCGAGCGCCTTGCCGGCTGGCAGGAACAGTATCCCGATGTCGTGGTGACACGACGGATCGTCTGCGACCGTCCGGCCCATTGGTTACTGGACGGGGCGCAAACGGCTCAGTTGGTTGTCCTCGGAAGCCATGGGCGCGGCGGCTTCTCGAGGATGCTGCTCGGCTCGGTGAGCGCTACGGTCGCCGAGGCTTCACCGACACCGGTGATCGTCGTTCGCAGAGGGGCCGGTCATGCGTGACACCGTCGTCGAGCCGACGGTCATTCACGACGCCGTGCAGTTGGCCTGCCGTGCACCGTCGTTGCACAACAGCCAGCCGTGGCGCTGGCGCGTCGAGGGTGGCGTCGTCGAGTTGCACGTCGATCCCGATCGGGCACCGCGGCGCACGGACCCGTCGGGCAGGGAAGCGCTGATCGCCTGCGGCGCCGCGCTCGACCACTTCAGGGTGGCGATGGCGGCCGCAGGCTGTACGGCGAACATCGATCGGTTCCCGAACCCGAACAACTTCCTGCACCTCGCGTCGATCGACTTCACCCCGATGGACTTCGTCACCGACGCACATCGGCGCCTGGCCGATGCGATCCTTGCGCGACGCACTGATCGGCTGCCGTTCTCGGAGCCTTCCCATTGGGAGCGTGTCGAACTCGCGATGCGCAAAGCCATCGCCTCCGACCGGATAGTCATCGACGTCGTCGACGACGGTCTGCGTCCCGAACTCGCCGAGGCGTCGCAACTGGCCGAGACATTCCGCCTCTACGACTCGGGCTATCACGCCGAACTCCTCGGCTGGACAGCCGATTTCAAGCTTCACGACGGCATTCCGAGTAGTTCTCTGATCTCGGCGGCGGAAAGCGATCGCGTCGACGTCGGGCGCAATTTTCCTGTGACGCACGGGTCGGACCGTCGTCCGGAGCTCGACCGCGATCACGCGAAGGTCGTGGTCCTGTCGAGCGACGACAGCACGCACGACGACGTTCTGCGCTCCGGCGAAGCGCTGTCAGCGGTGCTGCTGGAGGCCACGGTGGCGGGCCTGGCGACCTGCACCCTGACGCATCTGACGGAGGTCCTGGCGAGCAGGATGGTCGTCGCCACGCTGATCGGTAGGTCGGCCACACCGCAGGTGCTGATTCGCGTCGGAGTGTCTCCCAGTGTCGGAGAAGCAGTTCCGCCGACCCCGCGACGTCCGCTCACCGAGGTTCTTCAGATGTTCTGAGCCGACGTGTCTAGGCGCCGTTGTTCGGGCCGCCGGAGTTGGCGCCCGGGATGTCGGTGATCGGGATGTTCGGCATCGGCGGCGGCGACGGGGTGTTGGGCAGCGACGGTATCTCCTCGACGGCGATGTCGCGCAGGTCGTTGGCGGGCGGGCCGTTGTCGCGGGAGCCGTAGGCGCTCCCGGGTTCTCGTGGCCCGAGCAGCTGGCTGACCGTCACCAGGTGGTAGCCGTTGGCTTTGAGCACCGGAATGAACTGGTACACCAGATCGACTGTGCTGGAGTAGGTGTCATGGAACAGCACGACCGAACCCGGCTTGATCTGGGTCATCAGCATGTAGCGGGTGGCCGCGATGTTGGAGTCGTTGATCCAGTCGAAAGGGATGACGTCCCAGTTGATGTCGGCCAGCCCCTGCTTCTTGGCCTCCGCCAGCACCTGGTCGTTGACGAGGCCACCCGCGGTGCGAACGAGTTTCGGGCGTTGACCGGTGGCCGATTCGATGGCGTCGCTGGCCCTGCTGAACTGGGCGGGGATGTCTTGCGGCGGAATCGTCGTCATGTTGGGGTGTTCCCAGGTGTGGCTGCCGATTTCCATGCCGGCCTCGGCGATGCGCTTGGCGCCGTCGGGATTCGCGGCGACCTTGTTGCCGATCAGGAAGAACGTCGCCTTCGCGTCGTTGTCCTTGAGGATCTGCAACAGCCGGTCGGTGTAGGGGCCGGGGCCGTCGTCGAACGTCAACGCCACGCACTTCTCCCTGGCGCAGTCGACGTCGCCGGGCGTTTCGCGTCTCGCGTGCCCGGTCACCAGCGAGACCACCACGACGACGACCGCCGCCACGACAGCGAGAACCACCAGCCCGTACTGCCAGGCCCTGCTGTCGCGTCGCTTCGGCACGGCCGCAGCTTACCGGCGCTTGCTGAGCGCGCGAATTCGGCGATCAGGGCAGCGCGCCGGGGCTGATCTCCTCCAGCATCTCGGTCACCAGCGCCGCGATCGGGGATCGCTCGCTGCGCAGCAGCGTGATGTGTGCGAACAACGGGTGGCCCTTGAGCTTCTCGATCACCGCAGCGACGCCGTCGTGCCTGCCGACGCGTAGGTTGTCGCGCTGCGCCACATCGTGGGTCAGCACCACCCGCGAACCCGCCCCGAGCCGCGACAGGACCGTCAGCAACACGTTGCGCTCCAGCGACTGCGCCTCGTCGACGATGACGAACGAGTCGTGCAGCGACCGTCCGCGAATATGGGTGAGCGGCAGCACCTCCAGCATTCCGCGCGACAGCACTTCTTCGAGCACGGCCGGGCTCGCCAGTCCTTCGAGGGTGTCGAAGACTGCCTGCGCCCAGGGACCCATCTTCTCGCTCTCGCTGCCGGGCAGGTAGCCGAGATCCTGACCGCCGACCGCGTACAGCGGCCGGAACACGACGACCTTGCGCTGCGTGCGCCGCTCGAGCACGGCTTCCAGACCCGCGCACAGCGCCAGCGCCGATTTGCCGGTACCGGCTTTGCCGCCGAGCGACACGATGCCGACGGACTCGTCGAGAAGCAGGTCGAGTGCCACCCGCTGTTCCGCGGAGCGGCCCCGCAGTCCGAAGACCTCGCGATCACCGCGGACCAGTTGCACCCGCTTGTCGGCGTTCACCCTGCCCAGAGCGTGAGAGTTGTTGCCCAGCAGTCGGACTCCGGTGTGACAGGGAAGGTCCCGCGCCTCTTCGAGGTCGATCTCGCCTTCGGCGAACAAGGTGTCGATGACCTCGCTGGACACGTCGATCTCATCCATCCCGGTCCAGCCGGAGGTGACGACGTCCTGGGCGTGGTACTCGTCGGCGGGCAGGCCGACCGCGCCGGCCTTCACGCGCAGCGGAATGTCCTTGCTGACCAACGTGACCCGTTTGCCCTCTGCGGCGAGATTGGCCGCGACGGTGAGGATCCGGGCGTCGTTGGAGTCGTTGCGGAAGCCTGCGGGCAACACCGTCGGGTCGCTGTGATTCAGCTCGACGTGCAGCGTCCCGCCCTGCGTCCCAACGGGAATCGCCTGATCGAGCCGACCGTGTTCGAGTCTCAGGTCGTCGAACAGGCGCAGCGCCTGACGGGCGAACCAACCCAATTCATGATGATGGCGTTTAGCCTCCAGCTCGCTGATGACAACCAGCGGGACAACCACTTCGTGCTCGGCAAATCGCGTACAGGCCCAGGGGTCTGACAGCAACACCGATGTGTCGAGTACGTAGGTGCGAATGGAGGAATCGGTCACGTAGCGCTCCTCGAGCTCGCGCGGTCCCGCACGAACATCTCGGCGGACACTGCGGCACCAGGGCCGGGACCGGCCCTTTCGAGTCCAGTCGACCGGTGCCGCCCGGATAGCAGAGCATGTCGCTAGCCATCACGAACGACGCTACTCCCGAGAAGGCAAGCGTGGCGCGCAGGCGCGCCGCGTTAACCCGCCAGCAACTCAGGCGTTGACGAACGGACGCAATTGGGGCTCGTCGGCCAGGCCCCAGGCGACGATCCGGTCGGAGATGACCTGGCGCAGCGCGGCTTCGTCGAATATGCCCGCCTCGGCGACCACCGCGCGCTTGTCGGCGTAGGCGTCGATGTCGGCGCCGACGACGTCGAGGTCGGCGGCGCGGCGCGCGATCGCCTCGATCGTCTCGTCGCGGCGGGTCTCGAGCAGGTGTGCGACGAGGTTGTGGAAGAACTGCTCGTGACGCTCCTCGTCGCGGGCGATCCGGCCGACCAGACCGTTGAGCACCGGCTCGGCGATCTGCGCTTCGAGGTTGCGGGTGTAGACGGCGTAGGCGCGTTCGTAGAACGCCATGAACACCAGCCGCTCGATCTGGCTGTAGGTCTCGGCGCGGTAGCCCTTCATGACGTGCTCGACGCGGACGTCTTCGTTGGCGGTCGGATCGACCTCACGGGTGACGACGAGGTAGTTGCGCAGTGCGATCGCGTGCAGGTGCTCCTCGGCGGTCCAGCGGCCCAGCCACCGGCCCCACTTCTCCTCGAGGATGAAGCTGAAGACGAACTCACGGTGGTAGCCGGCGAGGTTGTCCTTCTCGATGAGCAGGATCTCCAGCGCATCGGTGATGTGCTTGGGCAGCGTGACGTCGGAGGGCTCCCAGTCGCGGCCGCCGAGGAATGCGAAGTTCTCGCCCTGCTCGAACGGCACGTAGTCGTGGGCGAACCAGATGTCCTCGGACTCCAGATGCCGGTTCAGGTTCTCCGCGACGACCGGTTCGAGCTCAGCGGTCACTGCATTAGCGACAGGTTTCTGTGCCATGAAAGTAACTGTAACCCACGTTCACACCTTTCTTGAAATCGGGTGAACGTGTCGTCGCTTACAGCGTCAGGCCCGGGTACAGCGGATTCGCGGCGAGCAATTCACCGGCCGCCGCGTGCACCCGGTCGGCGGTCCCGTCGGCCAACGTGTACTTGGCCTTCGACGGTCCCGACGACGCCGCCGTCGGCTCGGTGTTGGTGAGGACCTCGACGATCAGCTCGGCCACGCGGTCGAAGTCGTCCGGACCGAACCCGCGGGTGGTCAGCGCCGGGGTGCCGAGCCGAATGCCGCTGGAGTACCAGGCGCCGTTCGGGTCGTTGGGGATCGCATTGCGGTTGGTGACGATGCCGGAGTCCAGCAGCGCCGACTCGGCCTGGCGTCCCGTCACGCCGAACGACTGCACGTCGAGCAGCACGATGTGGTTGTCGGTGCCGCCGGTGACCAGCGTTGCGCCGCGCTTCAGGAGGCCGTCGGCCAGCGCCTTGGCGTTGTCGGCGATGTTCTGCGCGTAGTCGCGGAACGCGGGCTGACGCGCCTCGGCCAGCGCGACGGCCTTGGCCGCCATCACGTGCGACAGCGGTCCGCCGAGCACCATGGGGCAGCCCTTGTCGACGGCGGGCGCGAACTCCTCGGTCGCCATGACGAGGCCGCCGCGCGGACCGCGCAGTGACTTGTGGGTCGTCGTCGTGACGACGTGCGCGTGCGGCACCGGATCCTCGTCGCCGGTGAACACCTTGCCCGCGACGAGCCCCGCGAAGTGGGCCATGTCGACCATCAGCGTCGCGCCGACCTCGTCGGCGATCTCGCGCATCTTCGCGAAGTTCACCCGGCGCGGGTACGCCGAGTAGCCGGCGACCAGGATCAGCGGCTTGAACTCGCGTGCCGCCGCGGCGACCGCGTCGTAGTCGATGAGCCCCGTCTGCGGGTCGGTGCCGTAGCTGCGCTGGTGGAACATCTTGCCGCTGATGTTGGGCCGGAACCCGTGCGTGAGGTGGCCGCCGGTGTCGAGCGACATTCCGAGCAGCCGCTGGTTACCCAGCTTGGCGCGCAGGCTTTCCCAGTCCGCCTCGGAGAGGTCGTTGACGTGCTTGGCGCCCAGTTCGGCGAGCCCGGGGGCCTCGATGCGGGTGGCCAGGATGGCCCAGAACGCGACGAGGTTGGCGTCGATGCCGGAGTGGGGCTGCGCGTAGGCGTACGGCGCGCCGAACAGCTCGCGGGCGTGCTCGGCGGCCAGCGCCTCGACGGTGTCGACGTTCTGGCACGCCGCGTAGAAGCGGTGGCCGATCGTGCCCTCGGCGTACTTGTCGGAGAACCAGGTGCCCATGGTCAGCAGCACGGCGGGCGACGCATAGTTCTCGCTGGCGATCAACTTGAGCGAATCCCGTTGATCGGCAAGCTCTTTGCGAGTTGCGGCGGCGATGCGAGGTTCGACCTGTTCGATGACCTCGAGGGCGGAGCGGTATGCGGCGCTCGCGGTGTCGGCGTACTCGGCGCCGAGGCCTGCGGATGAGGTGGTGACGGGCTCAGCAGTCATGGGTCGA
The DNA here is from genome assembly GCA_035279185.1 of Mycobacterium sp. Classification (GTDB taxonomy): domain Bacteria; phylum Actinomycetota; class Actinomycetes; order Mycobacteriales; family Mycobacteriaceae; genus Mycobacterium. The sequence continues at coordinate 2,945 of DATEIG010000044.1, read as the reverse complement.
GCCTATCTCTCGACGGTCAGGCCGCCCGCAATGCCGACGGGATCAGCGGCTCGTCGAGCAGCGTGCCGAACCGTTCGCTGAGCGTGACGTCGGCCGGCCGGTCGTCCAGCCAGGCCCGCAGCAGCCGGTAGCCCTCGACGTAGGTGCTGGTGTAGGCGCGCCACAGCGGCGACGACAGAAACCGCAGCGACTGCCTGGCTCGCTCGTCGCTGGTCAGCAGCCAGCGCCGCAGGAACGCCGCGACCTCGTCGGCGTCGCGGTGCTCGTCGTGCAGCATCAGCGCGGCGTCCTGCCGGACGTCGGCGAGCGCCGCGGTGGCCGCCGACACCTCTTCGGCGCGTTCACCGTCGAAGCGGAGGCCGAGGTCGGCGTAGATCTCCGAAGCCCAGGCGCCCCACGTCGGCCCGATCGCCGCGTACAGCGCGAGGTCCGCGAGGCCCTCGGCCATCAGGCACTGCGGGGTGTTGACGAGAAACAGCGTCTGCTCCTGCTGATCGCGCCTGGCGACCAGCCCCGCCTCCTTGCGGCAGTGCTCGGTGTGGTGGCCGGGGTACGACTCGTGGGCCACCAGCCGCGGCAGGTTCGACATCTGCTGTTTGAGGTCGGCGTTCACCGCGACCGTCGAGCGGTAGTCACCGAGGTAGTAATTGAAGCCCGACCACGGTTTGTCGGTGACGACTTCGTAGTCGATCGTCTCGCTGTCGGGCAGCGGGAACTCCGCGCGCACCCGGTCGCGGAGGGCGCTGGAGAAGGCGTGGATGCACTCCTCGAGGCGCTCGGGCGGGATCTCCTCGGCGCTGCGATAAGCCTGCATCCGGTCCGCGAGTGGGCCGGTGCCGCCGAGGGCCTCGTCGAGACGGACGTGCGCCTCGCGATAGCGGTCCTGATCGCCCTTGCTGATGCGGACGTCGAAGTAGGCGTCGACCTCGTCGACGAAGCCGACGGACTCGCCGGCGAACTTCCGTCCGGCACAGGCCAGCGCGCGCAGGTGGGCGGCGATGTAGTCGGCACGGGCGTCGTCGAATGCCGCCGGGCCGGTGCTGCGCGCCACATTGGGGACCTCGGCGAGCAACCGCTCGGCCTGACGGGCCAGGTCAGCGGGCTCGGGTGCGGGTTCCGACGCCACGGCCTCGCGCAGTGCGGGGTCGCCGGTGTAGGAGTCGACGTAGCCCTCCTCGATCCGATCGAACCGCAGGCCGAGCAGCAGATATTCGCGGATCAGGGTGCCGGGGTCCATGGCGAACACGCTAACTGCAAGACTGACCCCATGCCGCGGCTGAGCGAGCCGAGCCCCTACGTGGAGTTCGACCGGAGTCAGTGGCGCGCGCTCCGCATGGCGACCCCGCTGAAGCTGAGCGAGGACGAACTGGTCAAGCTGCGGGGTCTCGGCGAGAAGATCGACCTGCTGGAGGTCGAAGAGGTCTACCTGCCGCTCGCGCGTCTGATCCATCTGCAGGTGGCGGCGCGGCAGCGGCTGTTCTCTGTCACCGCGGAGTTCCTCGGTGAGCCTCAACAAAACCCCGGCCGACCGGTGCCGTTCATCATCGGCGTCGCGGGCAGCGTGGCGGTGGGCAAGTCGACGACGGCCCGCGTGCTGCAGGCGCTACTGGCGCGCTGGGAACACCATCCGCGGGTCGACCTCGTCACCACCGACGGTTTCCTGTACCCGAACGCGGAACTCACCCGACGAAACCTGATGCACCGCAAAGGTTTTCCAGAAAGCTACGATCGCAGGGCGCTGATGCGCTTCGTCACGGCGGTGAAGTCAGGGTCGGATTACGCCTGTGCGCCGGTGTATTCGCACCTGCTCTACGACATCGTACCGCGTGAGAAGCAGGTGATCCGGCACCCGGACATCCTCATCCTCGAGGGCCTCAACGTGCTGCAAACCGGTCCGGCGCTGATGGTTTCGGACCTGTTCGATTTCTCGGTCTACGTCGACGCCCGCATCGAGGACATCGAGCAGTGGTACATCTCGCGGTTCCTGTCGATGCGCGCCGGCGCGTTCGCTGACCCGGCGTCGCACTTCCACCACTACTCCACGCTGACAGACGAACAGGCGATGTTCGCCGCGAGCGACATCTGGCATTCGATCAACCGCCCCAATCTGATCGACAACATTCTGCCGACGCGGCCCCGCGCGACGCTGGTGCTCCGCAAGGATGCCGACCACTCCATCAACCGGCTGCGGCTACGCAAGCTCTAGCCGGCGAGCAGTCATTTCTTCAGGCGGCGCAGGCCCTGGTACTGCAACTCGGCGAACACCAACGTGCACACGCCCGTGGCGAGCGTTCCGACCACGCCGAAGGTGGTCAACGGCATCCAGTCGGCGACGACGAACACCACGGCGCCGACCGTGTACAGCAGGTTGGCCGCGACGACGGCGATGCCGGGCTTTCGCAGCTCGGGCAGCTGCGCAAGCGCAAGCACCACGACGCCGTAAGCGATGAAGAAGGCACTCACTGAATACTCGAAAGCAACTGTGGTGCCTGACCTTCCGGCCATCCAGCCCGCAAGGGGTATGCCCGCGATACCCACAAGGCCGCTCAGCACGGCGTCCAGGCGAAGGGCGAAGCGCAGCAGCGAGTCCGTCGACTCCTTCAGGTGCGGCGTGGTGATGACGGTCATCGGTTCACCCCCAGCCGGCGCAGACCGATGTACTGCACGGTGCCGATGACCGCGGTGTACAGCGCTCCGCCGAGCAGCAGTGCGACACCCCAGCCGGTCAGCGGCCAGATCCCGGCCACCTCGGCGGTGACGAAGCCCACGGTGAACAGCGCGTTGGCGGTGATCGTGGCGATAGCGCCCGGGCGAACCTGGTCCCGGCCCGCGAGCCAGTAGACGACCACGCCGTAGACGAGGAAGAACACGCCGAGCCCGTATTCGACAGCCGCGGGTACGCCTGTCAGCGAGGAGAGCCAACTGCCCGCGGCGACGAACGGGAT
>DATEIG010000043.1:0-2264 GCA_035279185.1 Mycobacterium sp. | reverse complement strand
CATCCGGCTCATCGGGTTGCTGAGCGGAATTCTGCTGATCGGCATGATCGGGTTGCGGACGCTGCAGTTCGGCGGACGCGGAAGCGACAGCAAGGGCGCGTTGCCGTTCGTGGCGTTCGCGTTCGCGCTCATGGCGCTCGGTTACATCGGGGTGTTCTTCGCCAACGTCATCAAGGCGGCGGTGTCGCGGCAGCGCGAGTGGCTGGCCGACGCCTCCGCCGTGCAGTTCACCAGGCAGACCGACGGCCTCGAAGGCGCGCTGAAGAAGATCGGCGGAATCACGACCGGTTCGAAGCTGCGCGACTCGCGCAGCGCCGCCGAGGTGAGCCACATGTTGTTCGGGGAGGGTGCGCGGCGGTCGTTCACCTCGCTGTTCGCCACGCATCCGCAGCTGACCGACAGGATCAAGGCGCTCAACCCGAACTTCGACCCGGCCGAAATCGCGCAACTGCAACAGCGTTACGCCAAGCAGGCGCCCGACGGGTTGGCTGAGGACGTCGCGGCGGGTTTCGCTCCCGCGGGAAACGCACTCGGGCGACCGACCCCTGCGCCGGTGTCGACGCCGACGTCCGTACAGCACACGAGCCCGGAGCAGGTCGTCTCGCGGGCAGGCACTTTCACGCCGGCCGACCTGAAATACGGTGCGGCGCTACACGCCCGGCTCCCCGACGACCTTCGGTTGCTCGCGAGCCAGCCGACGACCGCCCCCGCGGCCGTCATCGCACTGCTTCTCGCACCGCCGACCGAGGGCCTGCACGCGCGCCAGCTCGCTTCGGTGGTCGAACATCTCGGACCCACGCAGGCGCGGGAAGCGGCCGCGCTCACCGACCAGATGGGCAAGCTGCCGCGCGAGTTGCGGTTGCCTGTGGTCGCGCTCGCCCTGCCGCAGATCGCCACGCATCCCCGCGCCGAACAGGATGCGCTCGTCGCGCTGCTGAACGCGCTCGCCGTCGCCGACGAGAAGGTGACGATGTTCGAGTACTGCCTGACCCGGTTGGTGTGGAGCTACCTGCTGGACACGAACGATCCGTCCCGTCGCAGCAGGGTGGGTAATGGCTCGCTCACCAGTGTGCGGCCGGTGGTGACGACACTGCTGGCAACCCTTGCGGTCGCGGGCGGCGCCGACCAGGTGACGTCATCACGAGCGCTCGACCATGCGCTGCACCGCCTCTACGGCGATGCGGCGCGGACGCAGGACCCGCGGCGCTCGACGTGGCAGCAGACGCTCGACCAAGGGTGGGCAGCGCTCGATGCGCTGGACCCTAAAGCGAAACAGGTCCTCGTGGAGGCGATGGTCGAGGCGGTGTTGCACGACGGCGCGGTCACCGCGTCCGAGGCCGAATTACTGCGTGCGGCCTGCGGCCTGATGCACGTGCCGCTGCCTGCGCTGCTGTCGTGACGATCATTTGATGGTGTACCCGCCGTCGATGAGCAGATCTGCCCCGGTGATCATCCCCGCAGCGTCGGAGGCGAGAAACACCGTGGCCGCAGCGATCTCGTTCGGATAGGCGAATCGGCCGACGGGGATCTGTTCCTTGAGCGCGTCACCGCGCGCACCGTCCCACGCCTTGCGTCCGAGTTCGGTCAGCACGACCGTGGGCGAGATCGTGTTGACCCGTACACCGCGGCCGCCCCATTCCGCGGCGAGCACCTTGGACAGGCCGACCACACCGAATTTCGATGCGCAGTAGGCGATGTGGGAGTCCAGCGCAACGGTGGCCGCCTGCGAGGCCATGTTCACGATGGCGCCGCCGCCTGCGGCCAGCATGTGGCGTCCTGCCGCCTGACAGACCAGGAACGTACCTTTGAGGTTGACGTCGATCGTCTTGTCCCATGCATCGAGGGTCAGGTCTTCGGCCGGCGCCAGCATGACGATCCCGGCGCAGTTGACCAGGATGTCGATCCGGCCGAATTCCGCGATGACGGCGTCGACCGTAGCGGTGACCGACGCGGAATCGGAGACATCGCAACGGAATCCGCGGGCGCCGCGCACGACGGCGGCCGCTTGTGCCGATGCAGCGTCCTCGGCGAGGTCGACCACGGCAACGCGTGCGCCCTTGGTGACGAGCGCCGACACGATCGCCGCCCCGATGCCCGATGCACCGCCGGTCACCAATGCGGCCTTGCCCTCCAGCGGGAAATCGAGATCGACGACGGGTTCCGTCATGTCAGTTGTCCTTTCGCTCGTGTCGTGGTCATCAGTCGAGTACGGCGGCCGCGATCTCGGTGTCGGTGACAACGCCCGATATCAGCCCGGAACGGAG
>DATEIG010000042.1:0-4615 GCA_035279185.1 Mycobacterium sp. | reverse complement strand
CGACGCCGGTTGGAAGTATCTGTCGACCGGCGCATACGCCGGTAGCCTTGACGAAGCGGAAGACGCTTTGGAAGGGCAACTATGGGCATGACGGGACCGGGTTATCCGACGCCTGCGACGCCCCAGAAGCGCCCCGCTTGGGTGGTCGGAGGTGTCACGATCGTCAGCTTCGTCGCGCTTCTGTACGTCATCGAGTTGGTCGACTCGCTGTCCAACCATCGCCTCGACGACAACGGCATCCGCCCGCTGGAGACCGACGGCTTGATGGGGATCGTCTTCGCGCCTCTGCTGCATTCGAATTGGGACCATCTGATCGCCAACACCATCCCGGCGTTGATTCTGGGCTTCCTGATGACGCTCGCGGGCATGTCGCGCTTCATCTTCGCCACGGCCATCGTCTGGATCCTCGGCGGGTTGGGCACCTGGTTGATCGGCAACCTCGGCACGCACTGCCCGTACGTCGGCGCCAGCTGCGAGACGAACCACATCGGCGCGTCCGGCCTGATCTTCGGCTGGCTGGCCTTTCTGATCGTGTTCGGTTTCTTCACCCGCAAGGTGTGGGAGATCGTCGTCGGCATCGTCGTCCTGTTCGTCTACGGCGGTGTCCTCCTCGGCGTGCTGCCCGGTACCCCGGGGGTGTCGTGGCAGGGCCACCTGTGCGGCGCGATCGCAGGCGTGGTCGCCGCGTACCTGCTCTCCGGGCCCGAGCGCAGAGCCCGAGAAGCCCGCAAGCGCGGCACCCAGCTGCCGAGCTACGGCACGTGACGTCGCCACCGACGAGCGCTCGCGGTAGGAGCCGACAGGCACTGTCGCCGGTCGGGGTCTTCGATTCCGGCGTCGGCGGGCTGACCGTCGCGCGGGCGATCATCGACCAGCTGCCTGACGAGGACATGATCTACGTCGGCGACACCGGCAACGGCCCGTACGGCCCGCTGACCATTCCCGAGATCCGCGCTCATGCATTGGCCATCGGTGACGACCTGGTGCAGCGGGGGGTCAAGGCGCTCGTCATCGCCTGCAACAGCGCATCGTCGGCGTGCCTTCGGGATGCCCGCGAACGCTACGCGCCGGTGCCCGTCGTCGAGGTGATCCTGCCCGCCGTGCGCCGCGCCGTGGCGGCGACGCGCAACGGCCGCATCGGCGTCATCGGCACTCAGGCGACCATCGCATCGGGTGCCTATCAGGACGCCTTCGCCGCTGCGCGCGACATCGAGGTGACCGGCGTGGCATGCCCGCGGTTCGTCGACTTCGTCGAGCGCGGCGTCACCAGCGGACGACAGGTGCTCGGTCTTGCCGAGGGCTATCTGGAACCGCTGCAGCGCGCCGACGTCGACACGCTGGTGTTGGGGTGCACGCACTATCCGATGCTGTCCGGATTGATTCAGCTGGCGATGGGTGACTCGGTCACGTTGGTGTCGAGCGCGGAGGAGACCGCCAAGGACCTCCTGAAGGTGTTGACCGAACTCGATCTGCTTCGCCCGCACGACTCACCCCGCGCGCAACGGCAGTTCGAGGCGACCGGTGATCCTGAGGCGTTCACCACACTTGCCGGCCGATTCCTCGGTCCGTCTCTCGACGGTGTTCGACCTGTTCAGCGTCACGTTGGCGCGCAATGATGACGTTCGGCTACCAATGCGGTCATGTTTTCGTCATGGGGATAGCGGGCATGGCAAGCTAGTGAGCGTGCGAATCACCGTACTCGGTTGCTCCGGCAGTGTTGTCGGGCCTGATTCGCCAGCGTCCGGGTATCTGCTCAGTGCGCCCGACGCCCCTCCTCTCGTCATCGATTTCGGCGGCGGAGTTCTCGGTGCGCTGCAGCGGCACGCGGACCCCAATTCGGTCCATGTGTTGCTGTCGCATCTGCATGCCGACCACTGCCTGGATCTTCCCGGTCTGTTCGTCTGGCGCCGCTATCACCCGTCGCCCGCGCCGGAGCGAGGCCTCATGTACGGCCCGAAGAAAACGTGGGCCCGGCTGGGTGCGGCGTCGTCGCCCGAAGGTGCCGAAATCGACGATTTCAGCGACATTTTCGACATCCGGCACTGGGTTGACCGGCAGGCCGTGCAGATCGGCGCCCTGACCGTCGAGCCACGGCTGGTGTCCCACCCGACGGAGTCCTACGGGATGCGGATCACCGATCCGTCCGGGGCCACCTTTGTCTACAGCGGCGACACCGGTGCCTGCGACGAGCTCGTCGACCTCGCGCGCGGCGCCGACGTCTTCCTGTGTGAGGCGTCGTGGACGCACGACCCCTCGCGTCCGCCCAACCTTCATCTGTCGGGCACGGAGGCCGGTCAGGCTGCCGCGCGTGCCGGGGTCGCCGAGCTGTTGCTGACCCACATTCCGCCGTGGACGTCGCGCGAGGACGTGATCAGCGAGGCGAAGGCGGAGTTCGACGGACCCGTGCACGCGGTGGTGTGCGGCGAGTCCTTCCCTGTCACCCGGCATTGACGACGGGGGCACCGGCTAGGGTTGGCCCGTGTCCAGACGAGAAGACGGCCGACTCGACGACGAGTTGCGTCCGGTGGTCATCACCCGCGGTTTCACTTCGCACCCTGCCGGATCGGTGCTCGTCGAGTTCGGTCAGACCCGGGTCATGTGCACGGCGAGCGTCACCGAAGGCGTGCCGCGCTGGCGTAAGGGCTCCGGTCAGGGCTGGCTGACGGCCGAGTACGCGATGTTGCCTGCGGCCACCCATGACCGGTCCGACCGCGAATCGATCAAGGGCCGGGTCGGCGGACGCACCCAGGAGATCAGCCGGTTGATCGGCCGGTCGCTGCGTGCGTGCATCGACCTTGCGGCGCTCGGCGAGAACACGATCGCGATCGACTGCGATGTGCTTCAGGCTGACGGCGGAACCCGCACGGCGGCGATCACCGGCGCCTACGTCGCGCTTGCCGACGCGGTGACGTGGTTGGCCGCAGGCGGAAAGCTGGCCGACCCGAGGCCGCTGTCGTGCGCGATCGCGGCGGTGAGTGTCGGCGTCGTCGACGGTCGTGTCCGTACCGACCTGCCCTACACCGAGGACTCCCGCGCCGAAGTCGACATGAACGTCGTCGCCACCGACACCGGCACGCTCGTCGAGATCCAAGGCACAGGCGAAGGAGCCACGTTCCCGCGCTCGACGTTGGACAAGCTGCTCGACGCCGCGCTGGCCGCATGCGAGCAGCTGTTCGCGATTCAGCGCGAGGCGCTGGAGAAGCCGTATCCGGGCGAGCTGCCCGAATCGGGTGCGCCCGCGAAGAAGGCGTTCGGAAGCTGACCTCCACGCTGCTGGTCGCCAGCCGCAACGCCAAGAAGCTCGCGGAGTTGCGGCGGGTGCTCGACGCTGCGGGGATCACGGGCCTGACGTTGGTGTCGCTCGACGACGTCGCTGCGTTCGACGAGGCGCCCGAAACGGGAGCGACGTTCGAGGAGAATGCGTTGGCCAAGGCGCGCGATGCTTTTCGAGCCACGGGGCTCGCGAGCGTCGCCGATGACTCCGGGTTGGAAGTCGATGCGCTCAACGGGATGCCGGGGGTGTTGTCGGCGCGCTGGGCCGGCGTCCACGGCGAGGACGCTGCGAACACCGCGCTGTTGTTGGCTCAGCTGCGCGATGTACCCGATGAGCGACGCGGTGGGGCGTTCGTGTCCGCCTGCGCGCTGGTGGCGCCGTCGGGCGAGACGGTCGTGCGCGGCACCTGGCCGGGTCGTATTGGACGAGAACCGTTGGGCGACGGCGGTTTCGGCTACGATCCGGTGTTCATCGGTGAGGGTTCGACGCGGACGGCGGCGGAGTTGACGCCCGAGGAGAAGGATGCGGCGTCGCATCGCGGGCGGGCGCTGGCGCTGTTGGTCCCCGCACTCCGCGCCCTCGTGTAGTGGTGTAGCAGGTACGCCAGCAGAATCGTCACCGCGAGGGTCAGCGTGTAGAGCACCGCAAGTGAGCCCGTGAACAGCGGCCATCGCAGCACCACATGCATGAGGACTGCCATCACGGCGACGTGGAGTAGGAAGATCTCGTAGGAGATCTCGCCGAGCCACGTGAACGGCCTGCTGCTGAGGACGCGCATGTACACACCGCGTGAGCCGAGTACCGCCGTGCCGACGACGAGAGTCGAGATCGCCGCATAGAGAACGGCTTTGGTGACCGGGACCCAGGCGGGGTCCGGGCCGACGATGACCCCGCCGATCGGCGTGGCCACGGCGAGGAACAACGCGGTCGCAACCGCCAACGTCGCCCAGGCGCTCCACCGCGCACCGTGAACGGTGAGCACGGCCACCGCCATGCCGCCGGTGAAGCAGGCGAGGTGGCCCGGTAACCACATGCCCGCGGAGTTCGGAAGGAGGTCGGTGGTGTGGGCGACGATCAGCCAGAGAGGGGTGACGGCGCTCAGTGCCGCCAATTTCTTCAGAGTGTCGGCGGACCTGGTGGCGCGCCGCAGGAGCACGGTGGCGATGGCGGGTAGCGCGGCGTAGAAGGACACCTCCACGGCCAGGCTCCACATCTGCGACAGACCGGTATGCAGATATGTGAAGAGGTAGTCGTCGGTGTAGATCTGCGTGAGAGTGAGGTAGCGAAGCAGCCCGTGCCACGTCTGGCCCGGATTCGGGCCGGGCGTGAAGACGGTGTAGA
>DATEIG010000041.1:0-9949 GCA_035279185.1 Mycobacterium sp. | reverse complement strand
CGACGCCGTACCCGTGTTCGCCGTTGCGCAGAGGCATGCCGCCGAAGCTAGCCGAGGAAGCAGAACTTGTCGGTGCATCGAACTAGTGTTCGAATCATGAGCCGTAGCCGGGAGGACGTCGAGGTGGCGTACAAAGGCCTCGACGCTGCGCTCGACGCGGTTGCGGCGCTGTCCTATGACGTCCTCACGGTGACCGAGAAGAAGGACCTGCTGGTACGGCTGGAATCGCATCGCCGCCGTCTCCCGTCGGTGGAGCACCCGCTGATCGGCCAACTCGTGGCGGAGGGCGCACCCGAGGCCCTTGGCGGCGCCAGCCATGCCGAGGTGCTCACGCTCACGCTGCGTGTCAGCACCGAGGAAGCGAAGCGTCGGCTGGCCGAGGCCCGCGATCTCGGGCCGCGGCGCTCTCTGACAGGCGATCAGCTCGAGCCGCTGCTGCCGGCGACCGCTTCCGCCCAAGCCGACGGTGAGATAGGCGCCGAAAACGTCAACATCGTCCGCAAGTACCTCAAGAAACTGCCCACCCGAATCGACGAGGCGACCCGCGCACGCGCCGAGAAGCGCCTGGCCGACATGGCGTCCGAATTCGGACCGGCCGACTTGCGCAAACTCGCCGAGCGAATGGTCGCGACAATCGATCAGGATGGCCCTCCGCCAACCGACGCGGAAAGAAGACGGAATGCCTACTTCACCGTCGGGGAGCAGGGCACTGACGGCATGAGCGAGGTGCGGGGGCGTTTCGACCCGGAGGCTCGCGCCTACTGGGAGGCCCTTCAAGCCAAGTGCGCCGCTCCCGGAATGTGCAACCCCGACGACGACGAGCCGGTGACCGACGGGCAGCCCGCTGAGGAGACCGCCCGGCGCGATACGCGCACGCAGGGCCAGCGCAATCACGACGCCTTCAAGGCCATAGCTCGCTCAGTCCTCGCAGCGGGGACGCTGGGGCAGAAGAATGGTCTGCCCGTCTCGGTCATCGTGTCGACGACGTTGCCGGAACTCGAATCCGCTGCAGGACAGGCGGTCACAGGCGGCGGCTCATTGCTTCCGATGAAAGACCTCATCCGGATGGCCGGCCACGCCTATCACTACCTGACGATCTTCGACGGCCACACCCGGCTTCCGCTCTATCTCGGCCGCACCAGACGCTGCGCCAGTCCAGGCCAGCGCATCGTGCTGCACTCGCTCCATCGGGGATGCACCTTCCCGGGATGCACCGAACCGGGATACCGATGCCAGGTTCATCACGCCAAGAGGCCGTGGGCACGTGGAGGGCAGACCAATATCGACGAAGAAGTGCTGGCCTGCCAGGCGCACAACCTCCTCGTCGAAAGGGGCGGTTGGACCACGCGGATACGCCACGACGGCAAGGTCGAGTGGATTCCGCCGCCGCACCTCGACCACGGGCAAGCCCGGATCAACTACTACCACCACCCCGAGTGGTTCTTCGCCGACGGCGCCGGCGACGAAGGCGAGAACGTAGATCAGTGATCAGTCGGCGGCCAGCGGCAGCCGCACCTCGAACCGCGCGCCGGTGTCCAGGTTGCGGGCCGACAGCGTGCCGCGGTGGGCCTGCACGAGGCCGGCGGCGATCGCAAGGCCCAGACCCGAACCGCTGGGCAGCGACGCGTCCGAGCGGGGCACCCGCCCGTTGGAACCCCGGTATGCCACGTCGAACACCCGCGGCAGGTCGGCTTCGTCGATACCGACACCGGTGTCGTCCACGCGCGCCCACGCGCCGTTCTCGTCGCAGCCGAGCGCCAACTCGACCCTGCCGCCCTCAGGCGTGTGTGCGATGGCATTGGCCACCAAATTGGACAACACCCGAACGAGCGCGCGGTCACTGCCGACAACTCGCACCGGCTCGGCGGGCAGATCCGCCGTCAACACCACCCCGGCACGCTCCGCCGCGATGCGGTGCGCCGACATCACGTCGTCGACGACCTCGTCGAGCGCGACCTTGTCGAAGGCGGGCTGGATCGCACCCGCGTTGATCTTCGACATCTCGAACAGGTCATCGACCATTTCGGACAGCCGAACAGATTCCTGCTCAATGTGTTTCGCGTGCACGCGGACCTCGTCGTCGGCGACCACACCGTCCGCGATGGCCTCCGATACGGCGCGGATGCCGGCAAGCGGCGTGCGCAGGTCATGGCTGACGAAGGCGACCAGCCGCCGCCGAGACACCTCGGCGGCGCGCTCGGAATCTCGAATCTCCTGCTCCCACACCGTCCGACGAGCCTGGTAGCGGGCCATCATGATGGCGGCCGGAATCGTCACGATCGACACGATCACCAGCACGACGGCGATCCGCTCGAACATCCCTGTCACCATGAACCCGCTGGCCCCCAACACTCCGGTGAACGTCGCGATCGTCGGGATCAGCACCAGCGCCACCATGCTCACCGCCAGCGACCAGGACCGCGCCAGTTTGATGATCAGCGCGCCTGCCAGCACAACCGGGACCGAACACGCCAGCGCCCACCCGACGATCTCCCACAGCTCGTGTGGTGGCATCTACCCAGTCTGCTCTTCGCGCGAGCGCTCGTCCCCGCCCCAGAGGTAGCCGCGACCCCACACAGTCTGCACCCGGTGCTGGTCGCCGAGCTTCGACCGCAACCGCTTCACGTGCACTGTCACCGTCGACAGGTCGCCGAAGTCCCATCGCCACACCTGCTTGAGCAGTTCCTCGCGCGAGAAGACCGTGTCGGCGTGGGTCATGAAGAACAGCAGCAGTTCGAATTCGCGGTTGGTCAGGCTGACCGGTCTACCTCGCACGGTCACCGAGCGCGACGCGGTGGACACGGTCAGATCGCCGACGCTGAGTTCCACCGGCGACACCCCGACCGTTGCGGGCGCCCGCCGCAACACCGAGCGCACCCGCAAGGCGAGCTCACGCGGGCTGAACGGCTTGGTCAGGTAGTCGTCGGCGCCTGCCTCCAGGCCGGCGATCCGGTCGTCTTCCTCACCCAGCGCGGTCAGCAGGATCACCGGAATCGCTTGGTCACCGCGCTGACGGAGGCTGCGGCACAGCGCCAGGCCGTCGGGGCCCGGCATCATTACATCGAGCACCGCGACGTCGATCCGCTGCGTGCCGAGCAGCCGCAGGGCCTCGTTGCCGTCCCGCGCCACCGCGACCTCGAGACCGTCCCGTTCGAGATATCGGCGCACGACATCGCGCACGACGGTGTCGTCGTCGGCGATCATCACGCGCGTCACAACTCCCGAGGTTAGCTCTGCGGGAGCCGCTAACAGGTCCCTTGTCATGCTTTTGTCACTGTTGATCTTGGTTGCTGCCAGGTCGCTGGCCTAGCGTCGTTGGGTATGCCCGACGGTTCAGTGACGGTGGTTCTGCCCTGCCTCAACGAGGCTGAGTCGCTGCCCGGCGTGCTTGCCGCTTTGCCGGATGGGTATAGGCCGTTGGTGGTGGACAACAACAGCACAGACGGCACCGCCGAGGTCGCGCGCCGTCATGGCGCCCAGGTGGTGGCCGAACGTCGACCCGGTTACGGCTCGGCGGTGCACGCCGGGGTGGAGGCGGCGGCGACGCCGATCGTCGCGGTCGTCGACGCGGACGGTTCGCTGGATCCCGGCGATCTGCCCGCACTGGTCGAGGAACTCGACCGCGGCGCCGACATGGCGATCGGCCGCAGACGGCCGGTGCCCGGGCTGCGCTGGCCCTGGCACGCCCGCCTGGGCACCGCGGCGGTGTGCTGGCGCATCCGCAGCCGCTACGGGTTGCCCGTTCACGACATCGCGCCGATGCGCGTCGCCCGCCGCGACCCCCTGCTCGCCCTGGGCATCACCGATCGCCGCACCGGATATCCGGTGGAGTTGATGGTGCGTGCGGCCGAGGCGGGGTGGACGGTCGTCGAGCGCGACGTGCCCTACGGGCCCCGCACCGGCGGGAAGTCGAAGGTCAGCGGATCACTGCGCGGCAGCTTCCATGCCGGGCTGGACTTCTGGCGGGCGATCTCGTGATTCCTGTGACGCTGGTGGTCATCGCCAAGGCACCGGTCCCGGGGTTCGCCAAGACTCGGTTGGCGGCGACCGTCGGGGACACGGCGGCCGCCGACATCGCCGCCGCCACACTGCTGGACACGCTCGACGCCGTCGACGCGACACCGGTGCAGGACCGGGTGGTGGCCCTGACGGGAGATCTGAACGAGGCCAGCCGTGGCGACGAGATCCGTTCGCGGCTGGCCGGTTTGCACACCGTTTCACAGCGCGGTGACGACTTCTCCGCCAGGCTCGCCAACGCGATCGTCGACGCCGCCGAGGTGGCGGGACCCCGACCCGTCCTGCTGATCGCGTCGGACACCCCACAGGTGACGCCGGACCTGCTCGCGGATTGCGCGCAGGCACTCATGAAGACCGACGTCGTGTTCGGGCTGGCCCGAGACGGGGGCTGGTGGGTGCTCGGCGTGACGGAGCCGGGGATGGCCGAGTGCCTGCACACCATCCCGACGTCACGATCCGATACCGGTCCGGCAACTCTGGAAGCAATGCGCGAGAAGGGATTACGAGTGGAACTGGTCGCAGAGCTGTCCGACGTCGACACCGTCGACGACGTGCAGTTGGTTCGTATCGAGTGCAAGCCGGGCAGCAGATTCCTCGGCGCGTTATCGGCTGCGGGGCTCTGACATGCTGGGCAACCTCTACGACCGGGCACTGGACGGCGAGCGATGTTGGGTGCGCCACGACGACGGCCGGCTGCTCCAGTTGCCCGTCCGCAGCTGGCTGGGCGGCAGGCACGCCGACCGGGGTTTCGACAACGCGATCCTGGGTCTGTGCAAGGGGCCGACCATCGATTTGGGTTGTGGCCCCGGTCGTTTGGTGGCACGGCTCGTCGAACGCGGCGTGCCCGCGCTCGGGGTCGACCAGTCCGCCACCGCGATCGGCATGGCACGGCGCAGTGGAGCGCCCGCGCTGCTGCGCGACGTGTTCGATCCACTTCCCGGCATGGGGCGTTGGCAGACGGTGCTGCTGGCCGACGGCAACGTCGGCCTCGGCGGTGATCCGTGGCGGGTGCTGCGGCGGGCCGGTGAGCTGTTGAAGCGCGGCGGCCGCTGCATCGCCGAGTTCGACTCCACCAGTTCGGGTGTCAACGCCGGGTGGGTGCGGCTCGAGTCGCGCAGGACGATCGGTCCGTGGTTCCGGTGGGCGTCGGTCGGCATCGACTGCGCGGCCACGCTGGCCGACGATGTCGGGCTGGCGTTGTCGGACATCCACCCCATCGGTAGCAGGGTGGTCGCTAGTCTGGCGGCTGCTTGACCCGACGCGCCAGCACTGACCGGATCGCGTAGGCCACGGCGCTGGCGGCGAACATCGCCGCCGTCAACAGCAGCCAGCGGGCCAGGAACCCGTCCTGCGCCTGACCGGTCGCCGCCCTGTACGTCTGTCCGCCCTGCCCGATGATCCCCGGCAGGAAGACGAGCAACGTCAACGCCGCGCCGAGCGCGGGTATTCGCACGTAGTTCACAACGGGAACCGGCATCGAACGGGGCCGAACATGGCTGCCGGCGAACAGGATCCGGTCGACGGCCGCGTAGACCGGGAACAGCACGAGGTCGTGGGCGATGATCGCAGCCGCGAACCATACGAGGATCGACTGCCACCAGGTGTTCGGATTCCACAGGGTCATCGGTTTGACGGTGGCGAGCACGTAGCCGAACAGCGCGAAGCCCGCGATCAACGTCAGCAGGTGTAGCGGGCTCGAGCCGTAGACCGCGCGGAACCGGGCCAATGCCGTGCGCATGTCAACGGGCCCTGAAGTCGATCGACCCGACCCATTTGGTGTTGTGCACACCGGGCAGGCCGGGAACGATGATGCGCGCCGGATACCCGTGATCCGGTGACAGGACGGCGCCGTTGACCCGCAGCGCCAGAAGCGAATCGGGGTGTGTGGCCTGGTTCGCCTGCAGGGTCGCGCGGTTGAACCCGCCTCTGGGCTCCACCGACCGCACGAACGCCGACGTCGGCTCCGGCACTCCCGCCAACGCGGCGAGATCGCGTAACGGCACGCCGGTCCACGTCTCGGTCGTCGACCAGCCTTCGACGCAGGCGATCGGGAGCACGGCGGTGTGCTGCGGCAGTGCGCTGAGCGCAGCCAGGTCGAACACCTTCGGCGACGGGCCGCCGGTCACGGTGAGCCGCCACGCGTCACCGGTCAACGCCGGTGTGATGCCTGCAGCCCATGCGGTCCGGTTGACCTGAAAATCGTTGGGGCCGTCGCCGCGTGTGCGTCCCCGCGGCAGCAGCAGCGCCGCCTTCCGGGTGAAACCGCCAAGGGTCTGCCCTGCCGTCAGCACCGCCATGAACGCGGCGCCACCGCCGACCAGAGCCAGGGCGCCCCGCCTGCTGATCGTCGGCGATGTCGGTTTCTCGGCCGCCAACCCGTCCGGCACGAACGGTTCGGCGATCGTGTCGGCACGGCTGGTGCGCAGCACATCTCTCATCGACAGGGACCGCAGGCCGGTGACCATCCGCGGAATCTTGATGGCGATGTGGATGACGAAGCCGGCGATGAACACCCAGGCGCCGTAGTAGTGCGCGGTGTAGAAGCTGAACCCGAAGATGTAGTCGTACTGGATGTTCAGCACCCCGGTGATGATCTCGAACAGGATCCCGCCGACCAGCATCAGCAGTGAAACCCGTTCCAGCAGTTGAGCTATCGACCGCGCAGGGGGCCAGGCGAACAGCCGCGGTATCACCGACCACAGCTTGGCCAGCACCACCGGTATCAGGATCAGCCCGAGGCCGACGTGCAGACCTTGGTTGAGTCGGTAGATCCACGACGGCTCAGTGGGCCAGTCGAACGTCGGCAGCTTCAACCAGCCGACGTCGCCGGGAATGGCCTGCCCGAACTGCGGGCCGTAGGCGATGTAGGACAGCAGGCCGGTGATGATCACCACCGGCAGCGTCACCAGAAGCACCGAACCGAGCACCGATGTGAACCACAGCCCGCGCAACGGGCTGCGCCAGCGCTGGAGCAGACCAATGTCTTTCTGCGAACGCACATCTTCCGGAGGAAGATTCGTCATGGCTGCAGTATCTCCCTCGATCGGCCCTGACAACACGGGAACGTCCACGCCTACAGGCGGACGTCATCAGTTGGTCATCCCGAACGGACCAACCGTTACATCGGTTCAAGCGGTCGCTTCGAGGATGACCCGGACGGTGTCGGCAGGCTGATCCCAGTGCGGGAAGTGCCCGCAGCGGTCGAACCAGCGCAGCGACGCGTCCGGGAACAGGTCCTGCGCCCGTTGCGCCTGGCTGGGAAACGTCACCCGGTCCTGGCGACCCCAGCCGATGACCGTCGTACCGTGCACCGAACCGCGCGGCGCCCCTTGCTGTTTGGGACCGTGGATCAGGTCGGCCAGCGCCTCGTCGACGCTCGGAGATTTGTCGAAGTTCTGCAGCTCCTGCAGGACGAGGTCGGGAGCCAGACGCCACGGATGAGCCGAGAACTGCAGCATCAGCGCGCTGCGGCCGACCCTGCTCCGCGTCAGCGCGGGTAGTAGAGGCTGAATTCTGCGCACCAACCCGATCGACGCGCGCACCGTCGTTCCGAACACCGCGCGCTGCGCGTCAGTCCAGAAGCCACCGGGATCCAGTGCGACCACATTGCCGCGATGTCCCCGCCGCGCCATCTCCAACGCCATCCGCGCACCCATCGAACTGCCGACGACGTCGATGTCGTCCAGATTCTTCTCGGCCACGAAGTTCTCGACGGCGTCGGTCAGCGACGCCACCGTCACCTCACCGTCGAGCGGCGGGCTCCCGCCGAACCCGGGCAGATCCACCGAGATGATTTCCCGCTGGCGAGCCAGGTCACCGCAGATCGGGGCCCAATTGAGCAGGTTGGACAGGCCGTGCACCAGCAGCAGCGGCTTTCCCGATCCTTCTTGAACGAATCTCACTGCATCACGGGTAGCCCTATCTCGCTACGCGGAAACAGTGGTCACCAATTGGTCAGGATCACGGTGTTCAGCACGATTGCGCCGGTCACGTTGAGGGCCAGCCAGAACCGGTGTGACTGTGGCGGCAACAGCGCGGACGCGGCGGTGAGCCACATGGTGAACGGCAGCCAGATGCGTTCGGTTTCGGCCTTGCTCAGCATGCTCAGGTCGGCGAACAGGATGGCCAGCAGCGCGCCGATGACCAGCACGCGCAGACCGGGGGAGCGACGGAGCGCGGCGATGTCGAAGGCCCGTCCGATACCCGCGACGCTGCCGAGCCCGATCGCGCACACCACCGACGCGAAGTTCGCCCACGACCAGTACTGGAACGGCCTGTCGAGCGCGATGCCCTGCCAATAGCGTTCCTGCACAAGGTGATAGCCGTCGAACCACCAGAACCCGAAGGCGAAGAACACGCCGACGACGAAGCCGGCCATCAGCGCGGCCGGGATCAACGTGCGCAAGGCGGTGTGCCAGTCGACGGCGGTGATCAACACGGCCATCGCCAGGAACGCGATCAGCGCGAGCCCGTAGTTGAGGAAGATGGCCCAGCCCAACAGCACTCCGGAACCGCCCGCGACGAGCAGCGGCACCCGGACCTTCTGTCGCGCCGCAAGTGCCAACAGGGCGATACCCCACGCGGCCACGCCCGCGAAGTACCCGTCGGCGGACACCGCGACCCAGATGGCCGTCGGCGCAACGGCCACGAACGGCGCGGCCAGCCGGGCGGTCTCCTCATCGGCGACGGCCCGCACCGCGACGATGATCGCCGCGGCCGCGCTGGATCCGACCAGCAGACACAGCAGGCCGGCCCATGCGCCGCCGCTGAGGCCGATCCGGTCGAGCCAGACGAATGTCAGCAACGCGCCGGGGGGATGGCCGGATACGTGCGTGATCCACGAGTCCGCCTGGTAATCGAGGATTCGGCGCGAGAAGCTGGTGAGCGCCTCCGGGATGTCGTCGATGGTCGGCACCTGGCGCAGGTACTCGTGGCGGGCGGTGAGCCGGCCCGCGAACCCTCGCTGCCAGCCGTCGATCATCGCGAGCGAGAAGGCCCAGGCGCAGGACGTTGCCCAGGTGACCAGCGTCAACGACCGCCACGGCAGCCGCTGGGCGAGCGTCGGCCCCCACAGCACCGCCGCGGCGCCGATCAGGATCGCGGCGGGCGTGCCCCATCCGACGTGGACGTTCCACCACCCGAAGATCGGCGCCACCCCGGCGAAGTCGCGGAAACGCTGCGGTGTCGCATTGATCAGCGGTGTGACGATGCCGAGTTCGAGGTGCGGGACGACGAAGGCCGCTACCAGGAGAACGACGGCGATGCCGACCGCCACCACGTCTCTCCGGGCGATCTTGAGCGTGCGCACGACCGCCAGCGTAGGGGCAGTTGCTGATCGGTGGCCGCCAGCATCGTGACCCCTCTGTAACGCTTCGCCGACTGGCTGCCACTACGACGCGCAGGAGTGCACCATTTCGTCGAAGGGAACTGGGAAATGCCCGTTGAACATCCCGTGCTGCCGTCTAGCGTCGCCGCCTCGTCGTGGCTGACGTCTGCAGGGCACATCGTGAGCCGCTACGGGCTCGTGATCGTGCTCGCGTGGATCGGATTCGGGAAGTATCTGAAGATGGAGGCGCGGGTCCTGATCGAACACAGCCCGCTGATGTCGTGGGTCTACCACTTTCTCAGCAGCGGGGTTGTGGCGGCGTCGCTGGGCACCGCGGAAATCGTGGCGGCGATCCTCATCGCGCTTCGGCCATGGTGGCCAACGGTTTCGGCGGTCGGCAGCGCGATGGCGATTGTGCTGTTCATCGGCACAGTGAGCTTTCTGTTCACCACACCCGGGTTGGCGGTCGGCCACCTGGCAGGCGTTCCGATACTCGGTGCGCAGCCTGGACAGTTCCTGCTCAAGGACGTGGTGCTGCTCGGCGTCTCGGTGTGGACGTTGGGTGAATCTCTCGGCGCACGCGGAAAAAGGCGGGCGGAAATGTTT
>DATEIG010000040.1:0-6981 GCA_035279185.1 Mycobacterium sp. | reverse complement strand
GCTCCCCCGGCTCCTCGATCGCCTGTAACTGACCCCGCCGCTTGACGATTCGACTCCGCAAAGTCAAAGGAAACTTTAGCGACGGGTCCAACCCGGCCCGTGCCAGATACGTCTTGCGCACCTCACCCCCCGCGAACAACTTCTGATACGCACCGCGCACCTCGCGACGCACCGTGAACAGCAACACCCCCGCCGTCAACCGATCCAAGCGATGCGCCGGCGACAACTCCGGCAACCCCAGCGCGTTCCGCAACCTCACCGTCGCCGTCTGCGCCACATGCCCGCCACGCGGCATCGTCGCCAGGAAGTGCGGCTTGTCGACGACCACGATGTTCTCGTCGCGGTACAGCACCGGAATGTCGAACGGCACCGGCACCTCGTCGGGCAGGTCCCGGTACAGATACACATGCGCATTCGGCGGCAACACCGTCGACGCCGTCACCACAGTCCCGTCCGCGCAAACCACCTCGCCGCCAAGCACTTTTGCGGCGGCAGCCTCACCGAACCGGTCGGCCAGCTCCACCAGCACCGAGCCGCCCCGCAGCCGCACGCGAGCCGGACCCACCCCGTCGCGGTCGGGCAACGGCGCGGCGCGTCTCACTTGAGCGGTACCGGCTCGAGAATCTCGGCGCGCGCCTCCGGCGCAGCAGCCCGCAGCGCATCCGCCGACTCGTCGTCCGGCTCCTGCTGCGACCGGATCTCTGCGTCGACGCGCGCCAGGTACGTGTTCACCTCGCGATCGACATCCTCTGCGCTCCAACCCAATACCGGCGCCACGACCTCCGCGACCTCGCGGGCGCAGTCCACGCCGCGGTGCGGGTACTCGATCGAGATCCTCATCCGGCGGGCCAGGATGTCCTCCAGGTGCAGCGCACCCTCCGCCGCGGCGGCATACCAGGCTTCGACCTTCAAATACACCGGCGCCTCGGTGATCGGTGTCAGCAGTTCCGGCCTGCCCTCGGCCATCGCCAGCACCTCGCCGATCAGCGAGCCGTACCGGTCCAGCAGATGGCGAACCCGATACGGGTGCAACCCGTAGAGCGACCCCACATGCTCGGTCTGGTTGATCAGCGCGAAGTAGCCGTCGGCACCCATCAGCGGAACCTTCTCGGTGATCGACGGCGCCACCCTCGTCGGCACGTATTCGCTTGCGGCGTCGATCGCGTCCTCGCCCATCACCCGGTAGGTGGTGTACTTGCCGCCCGCGATGGCGACCAGTCCCGGCGCGGGAACCGCGACGGCGTGCTCACGCGACAGCTTCGACGTCGACTCGCTCTCCCCGGCCAGCAGCGGCCGCAGCCCCGCGTACACGCCGTCGATGTCGTCGTGGGTCAACGGCGTCGCGAGCACCTTGTTGACGTGGCCGAGGATGTAGTCGATGTCGGCCTTGGTCGCCGCCGGATGCGCGAGATCGAGGTTCCAGTCGGTATCGGTGGTGCCGATGATCCAGTGCGTGCCCCACGGGATGACGAACAGCACCGACTTCTCGGTACGCAGAATGATCGCCACCTCGCTGACGATCCGGTCGCGCGGCACGACGATGTGCACACCCTTCGACGCCCGCACCCGGAACCGCCCACGCTGCTTCGACAGCGCCTGGATCTCGTCGGTCCACACGCCCGTCGCATTGACGACCACATGCCCTCGGACCTCGGTGATCGCCCCGTCCTCAGAATCGCGAACCGTGACCCCGGTGACCCGATCCCCTTCGCGCAGAAGCGAAACCACCTGCGTCGACGTCCGCACCACCGCACCGTAATGCGCGGCCGTACGCGCGACCATCATGGTGTGCCTGGCGTCGTCGACAACGGTGTCGTAGTAGCGGATCCCGCCGATCAACGAACTCCGCTTGAGCCCAGGCGCAAGCCGCAGCGCACTGGCCTTGAACAGATGTTTCTGCCCGGGAACAGATTTCGCGCCGCCCAGCTGGTCGTAGAGAAAGATGCCCGCCGCGACATAGGGCCGCTCCCACCAACGGTTCGTCAGCGGAAACAGGAACGGCAGCGGTTTGACCAGATGCGGCGCCAGCGTCGTCAGCGACAACTCACGCTCGTGCAACGCCTCGCGAACCAAGCCGAACTCGAGTTGCTCGAGGTAGCGCAGCCCGCCGTGGAACATCTTCGACGACCGGCTCGACGTGCCCGACGCGAAGTCACGTGCCTCGACGAGCGCAACCTTGAGGCCGCGGGTCGCGGCGTCGAGCGCCGCTCCGGCGCCGACCACACCGCCGCCGATGACGACGACGTCGAACTGCTCGCTGCCGAGCCGCTCCCACGCCTCTTGCCGCTGCTCAGGGCTCAACAGGGTCTGCCCGCTGCCCGTCGTTGCGGGGATCGGGTCGCTCACGCGGAGACCCCTCCTTGTTACTGGTCAGTAGCTCTTGTCTCCAGGCTACCCGCACGATCACTCCAGATCGTCGTGCGCCATCAGCCTGCGTCCCGCCTCGGTGATCGAACCCGACAGGCTCGGATAGACCGAGAACGTCTCCGCCAGGTCGGTGACCGTCAGATTGTTCTGCACCGCCATCGCAATCGACACGATCAACTCCGACGCGATGGGCGCCACGACAACCCCGCCGATCACCACGCCCGTCGCGGGCCGACAGAAGATCTTGACGAATCCTCGCCGCAGCAGCGACATCTTCGCTCTGGCATTGGTGGTGAGCGGCAGCATGATCGTTCGGGCCGGCACCGTGCCGTCATCGATCTTGCTCTGCGGCACCCCGACGGCGGCGATCTCCGGACGGGTGAAGACGGCCGCGGCGACCGTGCGAAGCCGTATCGGCGAAAGCCCCTCCCCCAGCGCGTGATACATCGCGATCCGCCCCTGCATCGCGGCGACAGATGCCAGCGGCAGAAGGCCTGTGCAGTCGCCCGCGGCATAGATCCCCGTCGCCGACGTCCGCGAAACCCGGTCCACGGGAAGGTAATTGCCCGGGCCGAGCTCGATGCCGACCTTCTCAAGCCCGAGCCCCGACGTGTTGGGCACCGAACCGACCGTCATCAACGCGTGGCTGCCCTTCACCGTCCGACCGTCGGTCATCGCGACCACCACACCGTCTTCCCCGTCTTGTCCTCCTCGCGTTCGGGGTGCGCGGGTGACCGACTCGGCGCGCGCGTTCTTCACCAGCGACACGCCGCGTTCTGCGAATGCCTCCTCCAGTACGGCGGCCGCGTCGGAGTCCTCGTGCGGCAGGATCTGGTCGCGGCTGGCCACCACGGTGACCTTGACGCCGAGCTCGGTGTAGGCGTTGCAGAACTCCGCGCCAGTGACGCCCGAGCCGACGATGACCAAATGCTCGGGCAGGTCGGTCAGGTCGTAGAGCTGCCGCCAGTTCAGGATGCGCTCGCCGTCAGGCACCGCACCAGGCAGCACGCGCGGGCTCGCACCCGTCGCGATGAGCACGACGTCGGCCTTCAACGTCCCGACCTTGCCGTCGTTCGTGCTGACCTTCACCCGGTGGTGCGCCATGCCGGGCACGTCGTCGACGAGTTCGCCGCGTCCGGCGACGACGTTGACGCCTGCGCGCAGCAGCTGGCTGCCGATGTCGGCGGACTGCGATCTGGCCAGCGTCTTGACGCGACTGTGGATCTGCTCGACTGAGATCTTGGCGTCCTCGATCGCGATGTCGAAGCCCAGCGGTTCGGCGCGCCGCAGTTCGGTGCGCACACCCGTCGACGCGATGAACGTCTTCGACGGCACGCAGTCCCAGAGCACGCAGGCCCCGCCGATGCCGTCGGAGTCGACCACGGTGACCTCGGCGACGTCGCGGCCACGGGCAGCGGCGACCAGCGCCGCCTCGTAGCCGGCGGGGCCTCCACCGATGATGACGATGCGGGTTGCCACGGCCCCCAACCTAGCCAAGCGCGCCGTTGACCGCCCAGCCACTGGGCGAAGCCTTAGAGTTTCCCCGTGCCGATATACGCCGCATACGGGTCGAACATGCATCCGGAGCAGATGCAGGAGCGCGCGCCGCACTCCCCGATGGCCGGCACGGGATGGCTGCACGGCTGGCGGCTCACCTTCGGCGGCGAGGACATCGGGTGGGAAGGCGCGCTGGCCACACTGGTCGAGGATCCGCTGTCGAAGGTGTTCGTCGTGCTCTACGACATGACCGACGCCGACGAGCAGAACCTCGACCGCTGGGAAGGCGGCGAGCTGGGTGTGCACAAGAAGATCCGATGCCGCGTGGACCGGTTGTCGTCGGATACCACGACCGACCCGGTGTTGGCCTGGCTGTACGTCGTCGACGCCTGGGAGGGCGGGCTGCCCTCGGCGCGCTATCTCGGGGTGATGGCCGATGCCGCCGAGATCGCTGGTGCGCCGGAGGAGTATGTGCGCGACCTGCGCACTCGGCCGTCGCGCAACATCGGGCCCGGCACGTCCTCGTAATCGCGGCGCCCTCGTCATCACCCGCCTGGCACGGCGAGAGGCCGTGTCTGTACAGCAACACGCCGTATTCGCTGGTCATTTGCGGCCGCTCACGCCGCACGAGCGCGACGTAGTTGCGCGTCGATGCGGGCCACGAACTCCGGCGCCCGATATCGAACATCCTCGAAGACGATCGCGCTGACCATCCATCCGACATCAGCCAGCGCAGCCTGGCGTCGCCGATCACGCTTCATCGCATCTGGTCCGCTGTGCCAATCCAGTCCGTCGTACTCGACGGCCACCCGGTGGTCCGGCCATGCGAAATCGAGGCGTCTCAGTTCGCCGTTCCCGTCGATCACCTCGTATTGCAATTCGGGGATCGGAAGTCCGCCGTCGATCATCGCTAGTCGCGCCTCGCTCTCCATCGGCGACTCCGCCCGGGGGTCGGCGATCGGAATCAAGTCCCGGACCGCGACGATCCCGCGGCGGCCAGCTTGCTCGAGGGCTGCGCGCCAGATCTCGGGTCTGCGGCACGTGTTGCTGCGCAGCGCCGCGTCCAAGGTGGCCAGCGCACGGGGCCGTCTGAGGCCGCGCGCGACTTCGACGGCCGTCCACGCGGGTGACGTCGCACGGCGGCCGTCAACCTCAACGAGCGGGGCGCCGTCGCGGCGGTGCACCACGAGTCCGTCCGCCGACCGGAGGTGGTGCCGAGGCGGATCGAGCACATGCAGATCGCGCGGCTCCTCGGTGTCGAAGCCGTACAACGACGCAGCTGTGCCGAGGCATACGGCAACGCGGGCGCCGCACGACAAATCCAGGCCCCTCAGCCGGGTGGAGTCGTCGGGTTCGCCGCGGCAGTAGACCCCCTGCCAGATGCGTTCCAGCGAGCCACTTCTCACTTCCGCTTGCAACGCTCGCCTGCTGATGAAAGTGAGAATCTGACCGCTTGTTGCTACGCCCCGCTGGGCGTCGAGCAACCGCGCGAGGTCCGCTTGCATTGCCCGATGGTCCGCATGCGACGGGGATGCCGACAACCGTCACGGTGTCATCTGTGGATGACCGGTCGGCTGTGGATTCTCGTCAGTCGCGAGCGGCCGCTGCGGTGCGCCACACACGGCGTGTCGGTGTACAGACACGGCCGCTCGCGGTGCAAGGGGAGCCCCCCACGGTCAACGTCGATAGCTCCCTAGAACGCCGCTGACTGTTCGACGATGTTCACCATCGTGCGCACGCCGACCGCGAGGGCGCGCTCATCGATGTCGAACGTCGGTTGGTGCAGATCGAGTTGCGGGCCGCGGCCCGACCACACACCCAGCCGCGCCATCGCCCCGGGAATCTCCTCGAGATACCAGGAAAAGTCCTCGCCGCCGCCGGATTGCCGGGTGTCGGCCAGCACGTCGGGCCCGATGGCCTCGATCGCATGCGTCAGGATCCGCGTCGAGATCTCCTCGTTGACCACCGGCGGCACACCACGCTTGTACTGCAGCGTGTGCTCGATGCCCAGAGGCGCGAGCAGCGCCGTGATCGTCTCGCCGACAATCGCTTCCAGGGTCAGCCACGTGTCGCGGTTGGCGGTGCGAACCGTGCCCGCGAGTATTCCGGTCTGCGGGATGGCGTTCGCCGCGACGCCGGCGTTGACCGCGCCCCACACCATGACTGTGCTGGTGCGCGGGTCGATGCGCCGCGACAGCACGCCGGGCACCCCGGTGATCAACGTGCCGAGCCCGTACACGAGGTCGCCGGTCAGATGCGGCCGCGACGTGTGCCCGCCCTGGCTGTGCAGCGTGACCTCGATGTGGTCGGCGGCCGACGTGATCGGACCTTGCCGTACCGCAACCCGTCCCACGGCCAGCCGCGGGTCGCAATGCAGCGCGAAGATGCGCGACACCCCGTTGATCGCGCCCGCCGAGATGGCGTCGATCGCGCCGCCCGGCATCAATTCCTCGGCGGCTTGGAACACCAACCGGACACCGACGGGCAGTTCAGGCACCGAGTTGAGCGCCAGCGCCGCGCCGAGCAGCACCGCGGTGTGAGCGTCGTGCCCGCACGCGTGCGCGACGTTGGGCACCTCGGAGGCGTACGGCATGCCGGTGCGGTCGGACATCGGCAGCGCGTCCATGTCCGCCCTCAGCGCGATGCGCGGTCCATGCTCGGGGCCGAAGTCGCAGAGCAGACCCGTCCCGCCGGGGAGCACCTTCGGGTTGAGCCCGGCTTCGGCGAGATGCGACGCGACGAACTGTGTGGTGGCGAACTCCTGGCGCCCGAGTTCGGGATGAGTGTGGATGTGCCTGCGCCAGGCCACCACGTCGTCGAAGTGCGTGGCGAGCCATGCGTCGGCGGCGTTCGCGAGCGTCATGACGCCACCCGACGGTCCCGCAGTTCGAGCACCCGGTCGCGCTCTTCTGCGTTCTCGGCCAGCGCGACGACCGTGCGCGCCAGCATGATCGCGCCGTCGACGACGGCCTTGTCCCCGCTCGGACCCGCGGCCGCCGCGGCGAAGCCCGGCTGGTGCACCGATGCCCCGCCGGCGTCGACACCGACCACCGGATGGATGCCCGGCATCAATTCCTCGGCGGCTTGGAACACCAACCGGACACCGACGGGCAGTTC